>JADQBM010000079.1 GCA_016278615.1 Clostridia bacterium
TATATATATACAATTTTTATGCGCAAGTAAGCACTACATTTCTTATATTATTATCTTTTAATTTCTTTCATAACAAAAAAACACAAAGGAACCTAAATTCCTTTGTGTTTTTTTTAATATATGGGATTTCTTATCGAAACTTTTTTAAAGTTTTAAAGCTTTAAATTTGGGTTCGCATCCAAATCCAAATAATCTATTTTGCCTTTCATATAATTCAAATAAGCTGCACAACCAATCATCGCTGCATTGTCTGTACATAGTTCAAGGGATGGGTAGTATAGTTTCATCCCTTTCTCAGCGCACTTGTCCTTTAACATTTTCCTCAAAAGGCTATTTGCAGCCACTCCACCTGCCATGGCAATGGTGTCTCGATTTGTTTGTTCTGCAGCTCTTATTGTCTTGTTCACAATAACCTCTACAACCGCCATCTGAAAACTAGCAGCAACATCTGCCTGATGGATTTCATTTCCCTTTTGTTTTTCTGAATTGATATGGTTGAGTACAGCTGTCTTAATACCGCTGAAACTAAAATCCAAGCTGTTATGCTCTAAGTAAGATCTGGGAAAATCAATGGCATATGGGTCGCCTGACTGAGACAGTAGGTCTATGGCAGGACCTCCTGGATAGCCTAACCCAAGAACCCTTGCAACCTTATCAAAAGCTTCTCCTACAGCATCATCTCGGGTTCTTCCCAATACATGATAAGATAGGTCATCGTAAATGTCCACGATATGAGTATGCCCTCCAGAAACTACGATGCCAATAAAAGGAGGGTGCAAATCTGGATGTTGTAAATAATTTGCACAGATATGCCCTTCAATATGATGCACCCCCACTAATGGGATATTTAATGCATACGATAGAGCTTTAGCTGTTGAGATCCCAACCAACAATGCCCCTACAAGGCCTGGCCCAGAAGTAACACCTATAAAGTCTATGCCCTCAAAGTTTACCTTAGCATGATCTAACGCTTCCTTTATAATAATATTAATATTCTCTAAATGATGTCGCGAGGCAATCTCAGGCACAACACCTCCGTACTCTTTATGTATTTCTATCTGAGAGGAAATAATGTTGGATAGAACCACTTTTCCACCCCTTACAACAGCAGCCGAAGTTTCATCACAGCTTGTTTCAATTGCCAGCGTCAGATACTCTTTGTTTTTGGGTGGTAATATATTATTGTTCATTAAATGTACCTACCTGTTCGTTTATAAATAATAGATGAAAGACGAAAGAATGAAAGAAAGAATGAAAGATAACAGATAATAGATAACAGTTAAGGTCTAGTTTTGCTATGCAAAACTTTCAATTTAATTAAAGGATTTCTGAACTTCTTCATTGTTTCTCAATAAGCAATATTCTACTCTTGGTCGCCTTTGCTTACCATTCATTATATCTCAACCCATTCTCATTATCAAAAAATTCTCTGAAAATACAGAGAATTTTTTGATCTTTCTTTTTCAATTCATTAACAATGAAGATTTTGTGGAAACAAAATCCTCCTCAACTATTGAAGCCCTAGCTCAAATCTTCGATTTGACGTGCAGGTGTCATACAGAAACTCTCCAACCTTTGATTGGTAAGAGTTTTTCAGTTATCTATTATCTGTTATCTGTTATCTTGTATGTCTTTAAAGCTTCTACTCTGAATTCATTCTGAAAAGGATGTTATCCGCTTGGTTAATGGTGCATTGATAATCAGGAGAAAAATTATGGCAGTTCTCACAAGATTTATAAGTCGACATACTAAATGAATTTATTTTTTGGCGTTTACTAAAATTTTTACAATTGGAAGCAACGGTACACATTTCATCGTTATAGTTATAGTCATAATCATGTTCATACATAAAGATCATCACCTCGCATGAATATTTAAAACTATTATCCGTAAATATTTAAAAAAATATTCATGAAAGAACGATTCCCTCAATAATTTTAAGCCTTTTTCCACATGATAATGGCATTCTCTTTGTTATCACGGTAATATGCTTTTCTAATACCTTCAGGTTGGAATCCCATTTTGCCATATAATTTTAGAGCAACTGTATTGGACTCTCGAACTTCTAATGTTAGCTTGGTGATTTTTTCAGCATCACAGTCTTCCAAAATTTTCATGACAAGACCCTCTCCAATTTTTTTATTTCTATAATGGGGATGAACTGCAATATTTGTAATATGGGCTTCATCCATTATTTTCCATAACCCAACGTATCCCACAACGCAATCTTTAATCGTAGCTACAAAATATTTTGCTACGCTATTTTTTTCAAGCTCATAAACGAAAGATTCTTTTGACCAAGTTATTGAAAAGCTCAAGTTCTCTATTTCCATGATTTCCTCTAAATCTTCTATTTTCATTTCCCGTATCACATATTCATTCATTTGCTTTTTTCTCTCGTTTTAGATTTCTTTCTGCCTCGGATTTTCTTAAATAATCAGGCTTCATCTCATAAGAATTTTGAAGATTTCCTTCTGTTGCCATTTTTAAAGCTAATTGAGCCACAGATGAGGCTTTCTGCATGGCCAAATATTGTGGTGCAAAAGTGGCTCTGTCTCCCAAAATTTCCATAATGCTTTCTTTATAAACTGGCACACCATCACCGAGAAACATAATATCCTCAAAACCAGTTAATTGACTTAAAAGCGCCTCAATTCCATAAGCATCTGCTTTAATGACTTCATTGCAAATACCTTTTTGCCATTGAAATGCAGCACCATAAACCTGATGCCTTCGCGCGTCCAAAATCGGGCAAACAATACCAGAATAAAAAGGAATATTATATGCCAATGCTTTTAATGTTGGAACCCCAATAATAGGAAGGTTCCCTACCTGTGATAATGCTTTTGCAGCAGATACACCGATGCGAATTCCTGTAAAAGAACCGGGACCCTGGGACACACCAATTATCTCCACATCCTGAAATGACATTTCGCAGTTTAAAAGCAAATGATCCACCATAGGCATCAATTTTTGGAGGTGCGTCAGTCTCGCATTACTGGTATATTCGCCGATCAACTTTTGATCATCCAATAATGCAACAGAAGCCGATGATGAAGTTGTATCTATCCCTAGGATAATCATAAAATCACCCCTAAACCTGTTATGGTGATTATTCTTTCTTCGATTTCTTCTCCATAATCCATATGTATCCAAATAGAATTTTGAGGCAATATTTCAGAGATTTTATCTGCCCATTCTATTAGACATACGCCTTCACCAAATAAATATTCTTCAAAACCCATCTCATACATGTCCTCTATTCCCTCCATACGGTAAACATCAAAATGATAAAGAGGAAGATCACCTTCATATTCCTTTACAATTGTAAAAGTAGGACTTGTTACAATTTCTTTTATATTGAGTCCTTTTGCAATGGCTTTTGACAGTGTCGTTTTCCCTGCTCCTAGATCCCCTGTCAAACAAATTACATCACCTTTTTGAAGGGTTTTGGCTATTTCATTTCCTGCTTTATAGGTATCCTGTTCATTATGACTCATAATTCGCTGCATAGAAGACTCCTTAAAAAGAACGTTTTTTATTTACGTATATATTATACTCAAAGGAGCATGGTTATACAAGAAATAAGAGAATAGAAAAGGGGGCAGGGGACAGGAAAGATAAGAGATAAGAGTTAAGAGATAACAGTTAGGGTTGATTTTGCGATTACTTAGGGCAAAATCTTCATAAAGGTTTCAGGGGACAGGATACAGGTGACTATAGAGCAAGTAAAAAGTAAGTTGAAGTTTAAATAGACTCCTTCGGAGTAGGGCAAGTTGAGTGATGAGCTTTAAAAGACTCCTTCGGAGCAGATTAAGCCTCAAAAGTAGCAGTTTTTAAACTTACACTTCAACTTCCACTAATATTTAAACTTCAACTAATTTTTCTTGAGTAGGCACAGAGACCTGCCCCTACAGATTTTTCCAACTTCGAACTTCGAACTTCGAACCACGAACTTAATTAGTTGTGAAGTATCGGTGAAATCTTTTTGTAGATTAACATGGTAATGATTGTAATAACAATTCCTTTAAAAAGATTAAAGGGAATAATGCTATACAGTACAATTGATTTCGCATCAACACCTGGAAGATATAGTGGAATTAATACAAAATAATTGACCAATGCCCCGATTATTACCATAGAAAAAATTCCTATTATCATCCCAAATAGTGCAGCTTTCCTCTTTTTTCTTTTTTTATAAATAATCGCAGCTGGAAGAACCCATGCCGTTCCGACGATAAAGTTGGCAAGTTCTCCAATCCCTCCTGACCAAGAACCCGTAGCAAATTTAATAAGGTTCTTAATGCCTTCAATGGCGACTCCTGTAACAGGTCCAAATGCAAATCCTCCAATAATAGCCGGTATGTCACTTGCATCAATTCTTAGAAAATCCGGAAAGAAAAAAACGGGTATCTCTATAAGCATAAGTAAATATGCTATCACTGCTAATATAGAAGTCTTAACCAATACATTTGTTTGAGAATTTAGATTTGTTCTTGCTGTTTCTGCTTGTTGTTTCATCTTTTTTCCTCCTAAAGTTTAATTGTAATAAACTTAAATCTTTAGTAATCTTCTTCGGTAAATGATTTAGTGAAATAAAAAACCCAAAGATTTCTCCTCGGGCATTATAAATGTCATTCATACACATTCATTTATCTTCTCCCATCCAGACTTTAACTGTCGGTACCTGAATTGCACAGGTTCAGCACAACGTGCTCGCGGACTATTACCGCCGGTAGGGATTTTCACCCTGCCCCGAAGATTACTTATATATTATTTTTGTTTACATATCTATTATAAATAACTTTTCATTCTTTTTCAACATTATTTTCATAGTATTTTTTGGGTTTTCTATTTTGCAAGTTCATATATGGCTTCTGCAAATATTTTAGAGGCTCTCATTAATAAATCAACTTCCATATATTCATCCTTTTGGTGCTCAACAGATGGCTGGCCAACAAAAACAGGTCCAAAGGCAACTGCATTTTTAATGGCTCTTGCATAGGTGCCCCCACCAATGACAATGGGTTTGCTTTTCATATCATTGGTATGTTTTTGATAAACCTTCATAAGCGTCTGCACCACAGGATGATCTACTGGTAAGTGAATGGGATTCTGTTCACCCATTTTCACAATACCAAAGTCATAGGCATCCGTGACGGTTCGAATCCCCTCATAAACCTTTTCACCATTCATAGTAACAGGGTATCGAATGTTAATGGTTAATCCAGCTGTTTTTTCATCTACTTTTATTTTACCTACATTGAATATAAGCCCCCCTGAAATATCATCCTTAAAATTACAGCCAATATCTTCTCCATGGATGGCCATGCCAATCTTTTTATTATAAAATTCGATAAACTCATTGTGTTCTTCATTAGAGAAATGAATAGACCCTAAGAATTTTAATAAGACTGAAATTGCATTCAGACCTCTTTCTGGATGTGCCCCATGAGCTGAAATACCTTTCGCATATATCTCCAGTGATTTGCCTCTCATTCTTGTTGAAATTCTATGATCATTCTCATTATTAAAAGGTTCGACTTTATCTAAAATTTTTTGATATTGATCTGCCGTAACAACTGCTTTACAACTATCAGGAACCATGTTAGGCGCATTGCCTCCTGTAATACTTCTTAAGGAGAACTCCCCTGCACTGTTTGTTCTAATTTTTTTAATCAAATCAAAAATGAGAATTCCCATTTCAGCATGAATAACTGGGAAATTCGAATCTGGAGTAAACCCGAAGCTAGGCACTTCTTCTTTTGATAAATAATACTTGATTCCTTCCCATCTTGAGGTTTCTTCATTGGTCCCTAAAATTAGCCGCACTCTCTTAGAAAGTTGTATCCCTGATTCTTTCAAGGCCTTCATAGCATATAAGACTGCAACTGCAGGTCCTTTATTGTCTACCGTTCCTCTTCCATATATCTTTCCGTCTACTATTTCACCACCAAAAGGGTCATAAGTCCATCCAGAACCTTCTGGCACAATATCTAAGTGAACCAAAATGCCTAAAATATCGTCTCCTGTTCCTATTTCTATATGGCCACAATAATTATCTGTGTTCTTCACTTCAAGCCCTAATTCTTCCCCTTTATTCAGCATATACATCAATGCTTCATGTACATCTTTACCAAAAGGCATATTAGGCAAAGGTTCCCCTTCCACACTTGGTATTCGAATCAATTTCTGAAGCGTCCCAACAAGCTCCCCCTCATAAGCATCAAGTCTCTTTAAATAATCCACTTTACCACTCCTTTGTTTAATTAAGAATTAAGAATTAAGAACTCAGGAGGGTTTTACTTCGTAAAACCTATATTATAAATTTGCACGTCTTTTTGCGAAGATATTCTAAAAATAGAATAAGGGATAGATATGTTAAATCTGAGATTTTGATTTTCAAAATCTTCCTTAACTCTTAATTCTTAATTCTTAATTTTTAATTTTTATACTTGTAGTTTGTTCTCAATTCGGTTGAGAATGTAAAATCCTTTACGGTTAACCGTATCTATTCTGTTGTATGTCATTTCGGTATCATCCATCTGTCGGAAGATACCACCAGCTTCTTCTACAATACATTGAAGTGCTGCAGTATCCCATTCACTGGTTAAACCAAACCGATAATAGATTTCCGCTTTTCCACTTGCAATCATGCACCCTTTAAGGGCACTTCCTGCGTATATATATTCTCCGATTCCTTTTTCTCTCAATAGTTCCATGAGTTTATCCGAAGTATGGGAACGACTGCAAGCCGCCCGAATATTGTCAACTCTCTTTGAGACAGAAATTTTCTGCTGAACACCATTCTTCTCATAGTATGCCCCAAAACCCTTAACTGCAAAATACAATTCCTTCTTTACGGGTATATAAACAACGCCTAACACTGGTTTTTTTTCATGAACCAAAGCAATGTTCACAGTAAATTCACCATTCTTTTTGATAAACTCCTTTGTGCCATCCAAGGGATCAATAATCCAGCATCTTTGATTAAGCATTCTTATCCCATCATCTGAAGCTTCCTCAGATAAAATTGCATCAGAAGGAAATGCTGCTCTAAGCTTATGGACAATCAATTGGTTCGCAAGATGATCCGCTTTTGTAACCGGTGTATTGTCTTCTTTATATTCTGTTTTAAAATCTTCTTTATACACTTCAAGAATAACATCTCCCGCTACAAGGGCAGCTTCTTTCGCCTCTTGAAGCTCCGTACTTAAGTCCATAATCTACCTACCTTAAATGATAGATAACAGATAATAATTAACAGATAATAGTTCAGGAAGGATTTTGCGTGAGCAAAATCTTCATTATAATATATAAACCGAAAGTTTTGCTTTGCGAAACTAACCTCAACTGTTATCTATTATCTGTTATCTTTTATCTATCTTACAGTTATCTTTTATCTCTTATCTATCTTACAGTTATCTTTTATCTATTATCTCTTATCTATCTAACAGTTATCTTTTATCTATTATCTCTTATCTATCTTACAGTTATCTCTTATCTATCTTTCAAATATAATCAATTCCTCCGTATTCGGATTCAGATATTCTGCGCCAATAATCTCAATGGTGTTGTTATAAGAATTTTCTGCCCTCCATAAAGTACTTTCCGACAGATTTTCTTCATCCAAGAATTGTGGCAAAGGAACGATTTCATAATTATTTTTATTATTTGAATTGTATTTATGCACCCAAGTAGGAATACATTTAACAAGTGTCGGGCTTCCCTCTTGATTTTCAGGATTGATTTCCCAAGTGACTTCTGCAATCATGCCATCTTCAGAATACCTACCGCCCATTAATTCATATCTTTGATTGGAAATAAAATTGCCAAGAGAATAAAAGACTATGGTCTTATGGCCCCCTTTATTCTCAATAATTTCAGTTGGCTGAACCACATGGGGATGGGAACCAAAGAGAATATCTACACCATTTTCAGCAAGGTAATGGGCCATTTTCTTTTGATATTCATTGGGATTTCTTAAATATTCCTGCCCCCAATGTAAATAAAATATCACCACCTGCACTCCCTGGGCTTTCATTTCTTCAATGGCAGTTTTCATTTTATCCAAATCTTCATCTATTTCCTCATAATTAAAAGTATTAATAGAGTCTTCTACTTCTTCAGGAATTGCCAAACCATTAATGGTTTTAGCACCATGATATTTTGGGGTCTCATAGGTATATGCCACAACGCCTACCTTTATGCCTTCAATAGGATATATTAAATACTTCTGCTCATCTTCAAAGCTTGTCCCCACAACCTTGATATCTCCCTCTCTAACAATCTGAACAGTACGCATAACACCCTCAACCCCTCGGTCAAAGGAATGATTGTTAGATGTAACCGCAATATCAAAGCCTACATCTTTTAGCGCCTTAACCAGGCTATCAGGGGTATTAAATCTTGGATAACTGGAATACTTCTTTTCTATCCCTGCAAAAACAGTTTCTATATTGCAAAGGGCAAGATCTGCCTGACTAATAAAAGATTGGACTTTTTCATAATTATTGGAAAAATCATAAATGTCTTTCTTAGAATCATATTGTGCCCTTAATTGAGGCCCATGAGTCATGATATCTCCTACTGCTGAAATCTTCAATACTATGGGCTCCGGATCCAGATCATCTTCATTCTCAATTTCATCCTCTATGATAACAGGTTGGATCTCTTCGTTTAATTGAGAAAAAGTATCTAAACTCATATAGGAAAAAAGGGCTGTCATCAAAATAATGATAATAATCGTATATTTTTTCATCTTTTTATCTCCAAAAGGAATAAAAGCTTAAGATAAACTTAAGCTTTATACACCAACCACTTCTTTAACTTCAGGGAATTGCTCTTTTAGCATCTTCTCAATGACCATCTTAAGCGTCATTTGAGCCCCTGGGCATCCACTGCAAGCCCCTTGTAGCTTAACTTTCACAATACCTTCTTCATAACTAACGAATTCAACATCTCCACCATCTCTTTGAAGTAGAGGTCGTACTTTTTCTAACAGTTGTTTGATTTCATTGTCCATAAACTTACTCCTTCAAAATATATTTGAAATTATAGGAAATAACTTATATTACTAATATACCAAAAAAGAAACCATTAAACCACAATACAATCATTATCTATAACTTTTTTTGTTAAATCTTTATCTTATACTTTCATCAACACGACATGACGCTTTATTTTTTTGCTGGTCGTTTTAGCAAACTCCTCTTTTCTAATTTCTATTTTGCGGATTTTCTTATAAAATGGCAGTGCTTTATTAATTTTATCCACTTCTTGCTGGATAAATTCATAAACTTGATCATCCGTGTATTGAGCATTTAGGACTTCTCCAACGGCTTCATCGTTTGGTCTTATCTGTGCATATACATACGTTTCTCCAGAATTGCTATCTTCTTTTCCCCATATAATGCTTTCTTCAATATATTCACTTCGATTCAAATAAAACTCAAGTTCTTCTGGAAAAATATTTTTCCCATTTTTAGTGACGATGACATTTTTCTTTCTCCCTGTAACATAGACATAGTTTTCTTGATCTAAGTACCCTAAATCACCTGTATAAAACCAATTGTCAATAATAACTTCATCTGTTGCTTCCTGATTGTTATAATATCCTAACATAAGGCTATCACCCTTAGTAATGATTTCCCCTATGCCATCTTCTCCTGGATTCAGTATTTCCACATCCACTCCTGGCAAGGGAACACCTGCTGCTGCATTTTTCGGTTTGATGTCAGGGTTTAACGCAACAATGGGAGACATTTCCGTTAATCCATATCCTTGTAAGGTGAAAATCCCTAAATCTCTAAAACCTTTAGCTACTTCGGGATCGATACCTGCACCACCACTTATGAACATTCGAATACGTCCACCAAACTTACTGTGTACTTTTTTAAATAATGTTTTTGAAAGGTCTATTCCCACCTTATTTAAGTATCCATTAATTTTAATTGCTTTAGAGAGTTTTTTATCCAAACCACTTTTTTTAGCCTGTCGCCATAATTTCTTATAAATCCCTTCGAATATCAAAGGAACACCTAAGAACAAAGTAGGCTTAGCTTCTTCCATATTTTTTAATATATATTTCAACCCTTCGCAATACGCAATGGCCGAGCCTCTATAAATGGGTGTCAAAAATCCACAGGTACACTCATAGGTATGGTGCATAGGAAGAACCGAAAAGAAGGTATCCTCGGGCTTAATATTTACCATGGTGCACATGGACATTAAATTTGAAGTAATATTTTTATGGGAGAGCATAACACCTTTAGCCATTCCAGTAGTTCCAGAAGTATAGAGGAGTATCTTCATCTCATTTTCATCAATTTTAGCCTCAACATAAGCCATGTTTCCTTTTTCTAATTGCGCCTGACCTTTTTTTAACATCTTAGAAAATGAAAGATGTCTGCCTTTATCATTGGCTGCATCCATATTAATATAATGAGATAGATTCGAGTCTTGAGTGTCTAAATCTTCAAAAAAGTTCCCAAACTTCTCTGAGTAAACCATACAGCTCACACCAGAAGCTTTTATGAGATACTCAATCTCCTCCTCAGGTAATTCCTTATCAAAGGGAACAATTGTCCCGACTCCATTGACAATTGCCATATAAGTGACTGCCCATTCATATCTATTTTCACCAATGACTGCAATTTTTTTATTCTCTAATCCCATATCCAAAAGAGCCGT
>JADQBM010000067.1 GCA_016278615.1 Clostridia bacterium
ATATCATACAACTCCAATTCTTTTAGCGTTTGAGTCAGCATCATGTTGGTTATTCCATTAATACCCTTCTTTAATTCATTATATCGCATGATTTTATTTTTACTTAAGGCCCAAATTATTGGTAACCTCCACTTTCCACTGATAATATTTAATGCAAATGTTAACGGACAACTATCGAGGCGGCCTTTATACACTTCTTTATTATTCATCCTTTCACTCCAATACTCAGTTTTTTCTTTCTTAAACAATAAAAACTGCATACTTGTTATAATAATTCTAACTGATACAATCATATCAAAGAGTATTGATCAATTAAAGATGTTTAAATTTTTCTAGAGAGGAATATCATTATGAGTATACATTATGAAGTAATTTCTGATGATAACATCATTTGCATTAAAGATTTATGCAATGAATTAATGTCTTATCAAAAATCAAAAGCTTATATCCATCCTGAATGGTTTGATAACATGTGTTTTGAAACTAGATTGATTCCATCTGTCAAAAGTGCTAAGGCTAACTTTTTCATAATTGCTAAGGACGATAATGAAATTGTTGGATATGCGTATAGCAATATCTGCCCTAAGCATACATATTCTGGCGGATTTGCTACTCTTGATCCGGTTGATTTTTTTGACTTTGATTCTGTTAAATGTCGTGATGTAGGGTGTTTTTCTCAATTTTATATAAAAGAGAGTTATCGAAAAACTGGTATTGGTACAGTTTTATTCAAAGAGTGTATGGATTGGTTGAATTCATTTAAGTTAATAAATGATTTGTTTATCTTTGTATCAAACGGTAATGATAATGCATTAAAATTCTATCAAAATAAAGGATTCAAAGTAAGTCATCAGATACTCGATAGGTTTATTACAGTATTAAGAAACACTTAACCCAACATTCTCAACAAAGTATTTGACGCTCACGGTATCCTGGTGACTGTGTTCCTTGCATTAAAATATACAATTATTCCTTAGTTACTACAAGCTCACAGTAGGCATCCTCTTCACTAAGAAGATTGGGAAACTCAAGTTTAAGACCAGGGGAGCAACTTACAACCCCATAATCGCCACACCTAGCAAGTTTACAGAGCCATGAAACTTCTTGAGGATCACATCCAAGTTTTTTCCATGATTCAACAAGAGCACAATATCTAAATTTTAGGACTCCCTTGTCTTTATCATGCTGAACTCTCTCCATTTCAAAGGCTTCATTAGCATGGCCTGTTGAAAGCTTAAGAACAAACTCTCCTGGATTTTCTGCAGCGCCCATTTTCTCTCCCTTCATTCTTCCAAACTCTGTTATGGCTTCTTCTGCCATTTTTTCAACGTCTACGCCTTGTCTTTTGGCTGCCTTTATAAGCAAATAGAACCAAATCCCTCTGTCTTCTATAGCAGATCTAACAGCACTGGTCAATTCTTCCTGGGTATATTCTTTTACTGACATTATTAGTCCTCCTTATTTTCGCCTAAATAGGCTTTTATTATTTTATCGCTGTGAAGGAGAATATCTGCATTAGCAGCCATTACAATCTTACCTGTTTCAAGTAAATATCCTCTATCAGCAGTCATGAGTGCCATTCTTGCATTTTGTTCAACTAAAAGTATCGTAGTTCCAAGCTTATTTATTTTTTTAATCGCCTTTAAGACCAACTCAACAATTATTGGTGCAAGACCCATTGAAGGTTCATCCAAAAGGAGTAGCTCCGGTCTTGCCATCATAGCTCTCCCTATAGCAAGCATTTGCTGTTCTCCACCCGACAATGTTCCCGCTTCTTGATATTTTCTCTCCCTAAGTCTTGGAAAAAGGTCAAAGACCTCTCCTAATGTTTCAATTATCTGTGATTTCGTCCTCGTATAGCCTCCTAATTCGAGGTTTTCAATAACAGTCATCCTAGGAAATACTTGCCTCCCCTCTGGCGCTAAGCTAATTCCAAGCTTTACAATTTCAGAGGTGTTTTTTCCTGTTATATCACGACCTTTAAACTCTATCTTTCCTTTAAAAGGCTTTAAAAGTCCTGTTATGGTATTCATCGTGGTTGTTTTTCCTGCACCATTACTCCCTATTAACGTAACAATTTCACCTTTATTTATTTCCAGATTAATACCCTTGACTGCCTTTATGTTTCCGTAACTTATATGGACATCTGTTAATTTTAGAATGGCCACTATTAAGCCCCCTTTCCCAGGTAAGCTTCAATCACTTGTTGATTTTTTTGTATTTCTTTCGGAGATCCCTCTGCTATTTTACTCCCATGGTCAAACACATAAATCCTTTCACAAATATTCATTACAAGTCTCATATCGTGCTCAATAAGGAGCACTGTCAAGCCAAAGTTTTTGAGGGTTTTAATGAAACGTGTTAATTCAGCCGTCTCATTATCATTCATGCCTGCAGCAGGTTCATCAAGCAATAAAATCCCGGGATTGCTTGCCATGGCTCTTGCTATCTCAAGTTTTCGTTGCTCTCCATAGGAAAGATTTTTAGAATATTCATCTTTTCTTTCCTTTAATCCTACCATCTCAAGTATTTCAATGGCTCTTTTATGGCTTGTTTTTTCTTCATTTCTATATCTTTTATTCTTAGTTATGGCATCAAATAAATTGGTATTTGTTCTAGTGTGAAGGCCAATCAATACATTTTCCAGAACTGTCATCATAAGAAACAATCTTATGTTTTGAAATGTCCTTGCTATACCAATATCTGTTATCTTATAGGGTTTAATCCCGGTTATGTCTTGACCTTGATAAAATAGCTTTCCTGAAGTAGGGATATACATCCCAGTAATCATATTAAAGAGCGTCGTTTTTCCTGCCCCATTTGGACCAATCAACCCAATTATTTCATTATCATCCATATGCAAATCAATATTGTTTACCGCCGTTAAACCTCCAAATCTCTTGGTTAGTCCTTGAATTTGAAGCTTGTGCACCACAACCCACCTCTTTTATATTACATTATTTTAATTATTCCTTGGTATTTTTAATGCCTTTGGATTTCCTAAAATACCTTGAGGCCTTGTAAGCATCATTATAACAAGGACCGCTCCATATATAAGCATTCTATATTCTTGAAGACCCCGAAGCATTTCTGGTACTGATACTAAAACAATGGCGCCCAGGGCAACCCCAAGATTACTTCCCATTCCACCCAAAATCACCATGCTTAATATTTGTATGGATTCATCAAAAGTAAAGCTTTGTGGATTAATAAAGGATGCGTAATGGGCATAAAAGCTTCCTGCAATGCCTGCAAAGAAGGCAGAAATCGCAAAGGCCAATACTTTATATTTTAAAATATTTATTCCCATTGCCTCAGCTGCTACCTCATCTTCTCTTATGGCGATTAATGCTATTCCAGCACGTGATTGAATTAAGTTATTCAGTATTACCCAAGTCATAATGATTAATATTAATACAAGATAAAAATACTCAGCATCTCGATCTATCACCCATCCAAGGATCTTTGGAAATGGAATTCCTGTTAGGCCCATTGGCCCTCTGGTTAGGCTCATCCAATTTAATCCTACTAATCTTACTATTTCACAAAAACCTAAGGTAACCATGGATAGGTATGTGCCGTTGAGTCTTAAAGTTGGAAGCCCCAATAAAAGCCCAAAAAAGGCAGCCACTACGCCTCCAGCTATCGCTGTAAAAACAAAAGAAAGATCAAAGTGTATGGCCAAAAGTGCAGATGTATACGCACCAATCCCGTAAAAGGCTGCATGCCCAAGGCATACAATTCCTGTAAAGCCTGTTAGAAGATTAAGACTCAGCGCAAGAATGATATAAATACCGCTGAGTATCATAATCCTCATGATATAAGGTGAAAAGCCCAAAAATGGGATGAGTGTCATGAATGATATAAATAGTATAATCATTGGCCTTCTGTTAGAATTATAAAAATTAATTGGTTCTTTAATAATGTCCACATCTATCACCTACACCTTTTTTGAAGCTTGTTTTCCAAGTAGCCCAGATGGTTTTACTATTAGCATCAATACTAACACTGCAAATGCTATGGCATCTCTGTAGCCTGCGTTTAAATAGCCTGCGGCGATTGCTTCTATCACTCCAATTGATAACCCTCCAACGATGGCTCCAGGCAAAACGCCAATACCCCCTAAGACTGCAGCCGCAAAGGCCTTAAGTCCTGCCATATATCCTATATAAGGATCTATTGTTTGATAATACATTCCAACCATTGTGCCTGCAACGGATGCAAGGGATGAACCCATAAAAAATGTAATCATAATAATGGCGTTTATATTGATTCCCATAAGCATTGCCGCTTTAGAATTTTGTGCGGTTGCTCTCATAGCCTTACCTACTCGTGTTTTCTGAATCATAATATTAAGACTCACCATAAGTACTATGCACATAGAAAAAATCATTATCTGAAGGGTCGATATATTTGCCCCAAATAAATTGATAGATCCTCTATTTATAACAAGGGGAAACTTCTTTGTTTCTGATCCCCAAGTGATCATTATTAGATTTTGCAGAAAAATCGAAACACCAATTGTGCTTATTAACGATGTAACTTTCGGCGCATTTCTTTTTCTCAATGGATATAATGAAATTCTATCTATTAAGATGCCTAATAGCCCTGTTAGAATGATGCTCAATAAAAAGCTGACAAAAAAATTGAACTTCAATGCTGTAAAAAATATTAATGTAAGAAAAGCACCCACTGTGTATACAGATCCATGTGAAAAATTAACAAGTCCAAGAATGCCAAACACCATAGAATACCCTACTGCTGTTAATGCATATGTGCTGCCAAGGGTTAATCCATTAATTAATTGCTGAAATAGCATGGGTATTCCTCCTTTTATCTGTAAAGCGTAAATTTACCCTCTTTGATTTGCATGATTATCATGTCTTTCATAACATCTCGGTTCTCATTAAAGGTTGTTTTTCCCGTCACGCCATTATAGTCCTTAATGTCTACAAGGGAATCTCTAAGCTTTACTCTATCTGGGCCTGATGTCTTTAGTGCTTCTATCATCATCCCTAATGAATCATAGGCAACCGCGGCAAATTGATCTGGCTCTACACCATAAGCTTCTTTGTAGTCTTCAATAAACTCTTGAACTTTTTCATCTGGGTTTCCTGGGAAATAGTTGTTCGTAAGATAAAGTCCATCCACTGCTGCTCCAGCTAACTTTATCAATTGGTCATTGTTAAGAGAACTGGTTCCTAAAAGGTCTACATCATAGTTAAGCTGTTCTAATTGTTGCGCAATCATTCCTGTTTCAGAATACATAGCAGCGAGAAATATTAGGTCTGGATTTGTGCCTTTGATTTTTGTTATTGTAGGGGCAAAATCTCTTGTTTGTCCTCCAATAAAAGCTTCCTCTGCAGTAATTGTAGCCCCTAACTCTTCTGCCGCTTCAATAAAGTTATCCTTTGCTGTAATGCCCCAATCGTCATTGACATATATCACCGCAATCTTTTTCTTCTTTAAATCATTTACGGCAAAATCAGCTAAAATAGGTCCTTCGATAGCTTGCGTATTGACATTTCTAAACATATATGTTCCCTGCTTTGTAAATTCAGGGTGTGAGGATGTTGGTGATAACTCTACCAGTTGTGCTCTTTGATAAATAGGGGCAGCTGCAAGGGATGCGGTGCTTGAAAAATGCCCTATAACACCCACTATTTTTTCATCTGAGACGAGTTTTTGGGCAACATTTGTAGCTTCCTTTGCATCATTTTTATCATCAACAATTTCAAGCTTTATGGGACTCCCATTCACGCCACCGGCTTCATTCACTTTACTTGCCATTAGCTCTGTTGCTCTTTTAAAAGATTGGCCATATTGTGCACTATCTCCAGTCATGGGCCCTACCACAGCGATCTTTATTTCTTCATCCTTTCCCTGTTTGGGAGCAGAGGTACAACCTACTAATCCAATTATAAACACCAATACTAAAGCTATTATTAACGTCGTTTTCTTGTTTCTCTTCATATTCTTTCTTCCGCCTTTCTTTATTTGTTGTTAAATTATATAATTCCCATCTGTTTACTATGCTTTATATATTAAGGATTTATTTTTCATTTGTCAATACAAAATAATAGAATACAGGTTTGAAATATTTAGAATAAAAAAAGACACTGTTAAATGTCTCCTGCTATAAGTTGACTTGGGTACGAACTCATGCCCGATGCGAAGCCTTTGACTGTGGGAGATTTTAAGAAGTTATTGACGCCTTACTTACAACAACAACCCTATAAGCAGATTCAAATTCTCCCAATATTTTTAATGAAATAAGAAATGCAAATCAAAAGTGATTTGCATTTTTATATATCATAGCTCGTGGAATAGATTAAACTACAGATAATTGAAATATTAATATCGTTTGTTTAGAACTATAGAACTTCCTAAATAACCTGCTACACCTGCCAACAATTCAATAATCGTTCTTATTGAAACTTGGCCTTCAATAATCATCTCTTTCGTATAAAACCAAAATATAGCACCTAGCATTAAATAAAACCCGATGCTTATGGCACGGTAGGTGATAAGTTGTAATCTCTCATCTAGCTTCTGCGGCTTTGATTTAATCCTCTTAATCTTTAGGGCTAAGGCCACGGCCAAAATGAATAATAAACCAATTGACTTGCTCCATGTTTCCACAGTACCTCCATAAAATAAATTACAAACTACAATAATAATCCCGAACGTTCCAATAAGCAAGTAGTTTGTAATAATCAACTCTTCCAAGAATGATTTATTCATTATCAATCCCTCCTTCCACTTCAGAAAAATCAAAAATATTTTCTATCTGCTTACAAAAAACCTTAGATATTTTATATGCGAGTATCAGTGACGGATTATACCGTCCAGTTTCTATGGAGATTATAGTTTGTCGTGAAACTCCAAGCTTTCCAGCTAATTGTTCTTGAGTAATATTTGCTTTTTCTCTAAATTCCTTTACTCTATTTAACACGATATATACCTCTTTTCGAAGTTTTGTAAAGCTCGCTTTACGTTAAGTTTATTTTACATTAATAACAAACCAATGTCAAGGACACTTTACAAAATTTTGCCCAATTATAGAATATATTTAAAGAGAAGTAACCCAAAAGAAAAAAAGATCTCAAAAATTGAGACCTTTGAATGTTTTTTGATGCAATGGCAACCTTTATGATAGGGTTCGCCATAGCGGGCCTATCATCGATTTCTCATGGTAACTTTTTAAAATCTTTTATTGTTTTAATTCTGGCTCCTGGGGGGAGAGCACCTCTAACAACCTTCTCCCAAGGGGTCCCTACTATATTCTCCATAATAACGATTGCACCTCGGTCCTCCTTTGTCCTTATTAGCCTTCCACATCCTTGTTTTAATTTAAGTCCCATTTCAGGGTAATCAACTGTCATCATTGGGTCCAATCCTTCTTCCTTCGCCTCTTTACGTTGTACTTCTATTAAAGGATCTAGCGCCGGAAAAGGAAGCTCCCAAACTACAAGAAGTGATAATGCCTCTCCAGGTATATCAATTCCCTCCCAAAAGCTAGTGCCAATTAGTACAGACGACACGTCTTCTCGAAATTTTCGTACAAGATACCCTCGGTCTCCTTTATCTTCCCATAATACTTCAAAAGGAAGCTGATGGTTTTTAAATTCTTTTCTAATTCTCTTAACTTCATTTAATGAGTTGATGAGTACAAGGGCGCGTCCTTTATTTTCCCTCAATATTGATACCAATTGCTCAATGGCTGGGGATACTTTATCATCTTCAGGGCTTTTCTCCAAGCTATGTGCTAAATAAACAACAACCTGCTTTTCCATATCAAAGGAACTTCCAACAGTAGAATTGGTTGGCGCCTTTAACCCCAAAGTACGTGAAAAATAACTGAAATCCCCTTCATTGCTTAAAGTTGCAGAAGTAAACACTACAGGTATTTTCTTTTGAAACAAATGTATATCTAGCAATTCACTTAAATTCCGAGGAACCACCCAAAAACTACCATCCAATTGATCTACCCAAGTAATGACATCTTTGCTTTTATTTCCACTGAACCTATATAACGCCGTCATTGCCATTTCAATTTGATTTTCAAATGTTTGTAGCATTCTTATGGTTAAAGCTTCTATGTACAGTTCTTGTTCGATTTGCATCTCTAATAGTAAGCGATCTAAAACCTTATAAAAAGCATCCGCTGCTTTAAGCAGATTATCGTCTACTCGAATTGCTAAACGTTCTGAACGGTCATCTGCAACCACGCAGTGATTAAGAATATCAAAGAAATTGGAAAATGCTTTTTCTAAAGCAATCGCAGTTAAAATGAGAGACTCTCTTGCCCCCTGTATTTGTTCTATAGAAAAAATAATGTTATCCATCTCTTCTTGATTAATTTTTTGCCCCGCCTGCATGGCTGCTGGAAGCATCACTTTATGACCCTCATCAAAAATAACTAAAGAATAATTGGGAAGAAGCGGCATTTTACCATCTGCAATTCGTTGGTCTCGAGTCCATAGATCTTCAAAAAAGAGTCCTCGGTCAGCAATAATCAGGTCTTTGGCAGGTCGATAGTGTTCTCTGGCTCTAACAACCTTACAAAACCCGCTACTTGAACACGTATCACAGGGCATAGATTCATCCCACCCTATCTGCTTCCACACACGATCTGAAATATGTGGTATTTCGGAGCGTTCACCTGTTTTAGTCTTGTCTAACCACTGATTAATCTCATCCGTCTGAGTATTATCGCCCGTCTCGTTTCTTGAGTCATTAACCCGCTCATCACAAATATACTGACGCCTGTCCTTTGCCATTCGTGCATCTACCTCTAACCCAAGTATATCTGATAGAGTCTGAATATCTCCCTTAGGTCCGGCCAGCTGTTCTTGAAGTGCTGTTGAAGCACAGGCAATCACTACAGGTCTCCCACTGAAGCGGGCATAGGCTATTGCTGTGAGCAGGTAAGCAAATGTTTTTCCAATACCAAGTCCTGCTTCCGCTAGGTGAATTTTTTTATTGCAAACGGCATCCGCAAGCTGAAAAGCCGTAAATATTTGTTCCTCTCGAACTTCATAACCGTGTTCCGGGAGAATATCATAAAAAACATCACCAATCCAATTGATCAATCCAGTTTGAAATTCTTCTTTGTTATTGTAATCAAAGGGTACTTTCTGCTTTACATACATACGCTGTTCCTCCAATAAAGTAACTCGAATTTGTTTGTTTCTATATAAACAGAGTTCTTGGCTTCAGGTGGAGTTTTAAACTCCATCTGAAGCTTAGAAATCGTTATCCAGGGGCTGTTGAATTCTTATCTCCACCCTGTAGAGGATGGAGTCTTAGAATTCTTAGTCATCGGATAAAATGCATCTTAAATAGAATAACCATTTCTTCGCCTTAATATTTTTCAAACTAAGAACCCTAACGAAAATTCCCTCGAACCAGTAGTCTGAGGGAAAATATGTTAGCGCCCCTATTTTTTTAACCAAGAATCCTCAAGCATTACACTGTTAAAATCAGTTGTTAGGCGGCGTATTCATATCACAGTTTCGGCTGCATCAATCTAAAATAAGCGTTGTCAGCTGAGTATGCTTAACTAATTCTTCTTCTTCTAGATATTTAATAACTGTCTGCCAATATGTCTTATCTTGAATAATGGTTTTTGATAATGATTGAATTAGCTTAAGTACCAAATCATCATTCATTCCTTTATTATAGGTTGCTAGTCCAACTAGATTAAATTTGACCAAACCGTAAATCACGCATAATTTCATATACGAAGTCCAAATGTCTTTTAAATCGAAAAGTTCGCAACTGTAAACAAAAACATAATTAACAAGAAAGTTCTCTAAAATATAGGATTTTTTATCCAAGTAGGGTTTTAGATATTTTTCATGATTTCTCTTATAATGTTTTTCCAACTCTTCATCTTTGATATTTGTAAAGGTGTCCAAGACTTGCATCAAGCACTCTATATATCTCTTGGAAAAAAAGCTGATACTATCTCCTTCTTTAAACTTCATTGAAAGCATGGTGTTTAAATGATGAAACTGCTGTGTGTTTTTAAATTGATGTTTGTTTTCTATGGTTTTTAATTCTTGCAGATCAACAAAAGATTTTGCTTCTTTGATTGTGGTTAATGCTTCCTCATAATTAAGACTTGAAAAATCAGTACCCTCAACGATTTGATTCAAGAAGCAGCCAACAAAGGCTACTCTTTTACTTAACTCAATTGTTCGTTTTTGTAAGAAGTCAATTACCGTTGCTCTGATTTCATTGATGATCTCTATTTGTTTCAAATCTTCAATGGGAGATGAAACGACATACAGGTCATTGAACTTTACAGAATCCATAATAGACTCAAATTCAATCCCATTATCATTTAATAATGCCAGTTCTGCAGCAACAGAGCAAGACATTTCTAATCCACGTTCTATTACATCCTTTACTAAGACAATTGCTCGCGGATAACTTTTGCATGTCTTTGACAAACTACTCTCTCCCATGTTGATGAATATCTCGCAAAGGTTATTCTGATTTAAAAACGGACATGTCATTTCGTTATTAAGATTAATGATTCCAAAATCATTCTCATTAATAGATGCTTTATTTATAGAAAGTCTCGTTTTTACAATTTCTTTAATGATCTCATTTTCACTCTGAATATATTTCTCATATGTGCCTTTATCAATGATTATTTTCCATCGTTCACAACAGGTTTCATTGCATCTAATTGGATCACACTGAAACTTGCTATAATACTTAGGTTGTAATACTTTATACTCTTTTTCAATAGTCATATTATTAACTAATCTCCTTATTCGGGGTGCTATTGCGTTCTTCATTATAATTCAAGACTTACTTGTTTGTAATTTTATTCATTCAATCCCTTGCTATATTTTTTTTCATTTTTATCCCATTCAAACATAAACTTCACTATTGCAACTAAGGATACTCCGAAAAACACGCAAAAATACGTTGGCAAATAATAGGCAAACGAATATGTGCTAGGAGAATTGTATAAAAGCACACTTCCCATTACAACCCCTATTAGCGCAAAGGTCCCTGCTAATCCACCATGTTTCAGTACATACTTTAGCTTTCCTTCTTGCCTTTTCACTTCCCATGTTAAAATAAATTGTTTATGATCTTTCAACTTGACCCCTCCAAAATAATTTGATGAGATTATGCCTTCATCTATTAAAAACTCTTTATATTATATCATAGGGTCTTGATAGATCTTTATTAATTTAATTCTAGCACCATTAAATAATCGTCTCCTTTTTCAGCTAGAATTTCAAACCCTATCTTCTTATACATTCCCACGGCATAATTCTATTTATCTAAGTCAGAAAACGAGCCAAATATACTAGATGGTCTCTTCTATTTTATGTGTATTAAATATAGCACCCCATCACTTTTAGTAACCTCGAAGTTTAAACTGTTCTCTAAATGAAGCATGGTAGCGACATTCTTATAATTCTCACCCGAAAAAACGATACTATATTTGTTGCTTGTAGGATATCCATATATATAACAAACCACTTTCCCATCCTTTAAAAAAACTATTTGATTCATTCCCTCACTAACGGTTTCTTTAATATTGTCCCATTTATAACCTACAACATCATATATCTTATCTTTAGGTGTATATGGGTCAAATGAATATACTACATCCCATTCAAATGGTGTTATCTCTGTTAAATCAATTGTTTCAACGGTTTCCTCAATTGATAATACCTCATTTTTTAATAACTTTGCATTTGAATCCCACAATTCTTTCTTGAACTGGCTAATTAAAATGACAACCCCTATTATGCTAATGATTACAATCATTACTTTTTTAACCTTCATGTCAATATCCTCCAGTTCCACCTTCTCTATTTCTTCATTCACATCTTAAATAAAAATTAATCTATCCCTATCATCTTCATAAGATATAAAGCATTCCTTGTTGTAGAAATACCTTCTCTTAGTTGGTAATCAAAACGAATTTCGTTATCCTTATAATATTCTTGAAAATGATAATTTTTAATTGTATTCTTGCTTTCTCTTTCTAAAACCCCTAACTCAAGGTCATGGGTTGATACAAGACCTATATATCCCTTGCCCTGTAGTTGTTTGACTAACTTTTTTGCACCTATATGTCGATCATAAGAGTTCGTCCCTTTGAGTATTTCATCTAGGATAAAGAATACTTGTATATCCTCCTCAGTAGCTTTCACTATTTCTTTAATTCTTAATAGTTCTCCATAAAATGAGGATATACCTTTCTCAAGATTATCACTTATTCTCATGCATGTATGGATGCTAAAAAGTGAGCATATCATGGATCTCGCACAAACTGGCGCTCCTGCATAGGCAAGTACGAGATTGATGCCTATTGTTCTCAGAAAAGTGCTCTTTCCAGACATATTAGAGCCAGTTATTAACAATATTTGTAAAGAGTCCTGAATATTTACATCATTACAAACTTGTCTATTTGTGAGCAAGGGGTGCCCTATTTCCTTGGCTTGAAGCAATGAAGGTTTCTCAGTAATTTGTGGCATTGTCCAGTTTGGGTAATCGTATGCTATAGTCCCAAAACTAGAGAGTGCTTCAATCTCACCTATCTTTTGTAACCATTCCTCAAGTATTAATCCAGACTCTCTTTTCCACCGTTCCAGTTCAATTAAGCATTGATAATCCCATAGAAAAATCACATTAATGAGAAGAAAGATCATATTGTTTCTGTTTTCAATCCTACCAACCAATATCTCTAGTCTTTTCAATTGTTGTGGAGCGGATAAGCCTTTATTGTTGAATAACCCATCACTTAATTCCCTAAGATATCTAGATCTAAAGTTTACTTTTTCAAGGTTCCCCAGTATCCTTTTGTATACTTTAATACTCTTCTTGTACTTATAAACTTGGGTAAACTCCCAATTCCTTTTTTTTAGATTAATAGTAAGGAGCATGAATTGAAAAATAATTAGTAATAATGGAATCCCTTCTATGATGATATGCGCTACAAAAGCTAATAGAAAGGTACTTATTGTGATAATAGGCAACACACGAAATATTCCAATCATAAAAACACGACAATATAATGGTTGTTTCGTTTTAGCCCAGTTTATTAAAGCTTCAATATTGACACTCTTTTCGTCAAGCATTCTTCCTTCTACCTGAAGTTTATGTCTTAACCATCGCTTAGTCGATAATTCACTGATTGCTTCCTGCCTTTTAATGATTGTCTCTTTATCTTTATATGGCTGTTTCAAGATATTTGAGAGCCTAACTCTTCCCATATAAGTATTCGCAGAATTAATCCACTGAAAGAGAGATCCTTGTCCAAAAATATCAAGGTCATAGGAGAACTTGTGTTTTTCATCTATAAAATCTTCTCCACTATCTTTAAACTCAGTCCATCTACCTTCTAACCTCTTAATAGAATCAACATTTACATCTATAAGGATAGATATATACTTATGTGCTTCTCTGAGTTTCCTATGTCTTATAACCAGGTAGCTAAACAATAGCATCCACAGCAATGAAATGCTCCCAGTAATCAGCTGTCCTCCTAAACTGCTTGCAAAGATTAAGGTAACAATTAAAGCTCCTGCAGTTACCAATCTTAGCAGGCTAATAACATTCATATTTTTTGACACCTTATCTAATAATCGTCCATAATATCGGACTCTTCTTTTGTATATCTTCATGGAATCCATTGAATTCTTAGCTCCTTAAGTCATTAATACTATATTGATAGAATCTTTCATCCTTATTTAATCCAACCCTTAGGTAAAGCCCTTAGGCACACTATACCAAATTATTCCATATTATCATATCATAAAATGAATGCTTCTGGTGTACTATAAGGATTCAAACTCAGTTAAAGTCGCTTGCAACTTATTATCTCTTTAACTGTCGGTTTTTATTTTAGTAAAACGAAACGTCCCCGAAGAACCTTTGATATTACCTTCAAAAGGTGAAATCTCATCCTATCTATTATCAAATAGGTATTGTCATAATTTTAAATTGGTGTTGAAAAAAATTTTAAAATTAAATATTATTTGAGTTGAGAAAAAGATTGGGGGATGATTGTACTTTGGAAGAATTATATAATATGATTTTTAAAAGAAAGTCCTTTATAAGATTTGATGACACTTTAACCCTTTCAGAAAATGAGTTAAAGGATATAGATCAAAAAATTAAAAACTTATTTCCTCTTGTAAACATAGAAATAAGATGGAAATTGTTCCAAGAGAAAAAACTACATCTAAACGTGGAGAATACTGTTTGCTTATTTATAGCGAAGAAAAAGAACATTACTTGTTAAATACTGGTTATATGTTTGAACAATTGGATCTATATTTAGCATCAAAGAATATCGGCGTATGTTGGTATGGAATGGGAAAATTAAAAGAGCCTCAATGCAACAACTTAAAATATGTAATAAAAACTTTTCATTTCAACGAATTCTGAGTCCTGAAAATGAGGATTCTAATTTAATTTCTATTGCAACATATGCTTTGGAAAAAAAGTAGGATATGTTAACCGCAGTTACTTATGATACGTTCACCGTATCGCTATAAAAGCGTTTTTTTATCAAGTTTAAGCAATAGTTCTTAAAATAATTGAACTATCTCGGGACAACGAACCTGTCCCCTTGTCCCTGATATAGTATTGAAGAATTGTGAACAGTTTATCGTATTATTGATTACTTTCCTTGCTTTTAATAACCAATCGCAACTTATTGTTTGTATCACAAGTAACCAACGTCAGTGTACGGACCTCATTTGTCGTTAATTTCTCTACTTCATCAGGCATTATAGTTAATATTTCATAGACTTCGTAGGTTATTTTTCTGCCAGTCAGATCAGTAAGGTCTATCAAATCTCCAATTCCAAGCAAATGTAAGCTTCCGAAATGTGCTCCATTTAAATAATTATGTCCAATAACAATTAAGTTTCCTGGTTCATTTGGTTCTGGTCCACTAAACTTGTTAACTGAAATGTCTAGAAGCTCATAACTCCATTCTGATAACACGGATAAGTTTAAGCCTGTTTTTTCAATTTGTAATTTTGCTATAGGTGTATACTCAACTTTGGTTTTCTCTATTGGCTTGGAAGGAAGTTGCTGAACCTCAGCAGAATTTATTTCTTCATCATTAGTGTTCTGGGACTCAGATATTGCCGCAGTATTCTGGGGCTTAGACGTTTCCGTTTTTAGTGCTACCTTTTCAAACTTCTCAAGCAGCAGCTGAGCATTTTTTTGTGCCATTTTACCTTCCATATATACTGGATATGCACTACTTATCGCAAGAATTAGTAATATACCACTAATAATGAAAGCCCACGTCTGAAATGTAAAAAAGGCAAGAATATTCTTGCCCTTTCTATTATTACTATTTTTTTTAGATAAGTTATTCATTTAATTTCTTTCTTTTATGTCCAAGTAACATGCCTACACCAGCAAGTATTGCTGCGATACTTCCAAAAAACATTGCCATGCTATAATCTGTTTTCTGACCTGTTTGTGGTATTACTTCGACTTCTTCATAATTATTAGTAATAGTTGCCATTTCTATCTGATCTGCTGCTACCTGTACTGTTCCTTCACCACTAACCGTCCATTCACTACTCAGACCAGTACGATTTTCTGTTACGTTATATTCCCCAGGCACTAGATCTTCCCATGTATAAGATTCGTCATGAGCAAAGGTTCTGGTTGCTGAGAAATCCTCTGGTCCGGTTACCGTGATCTCAAATGTCGGTAACGTCATATCACCAATGTCGCCAGATACAATTTTTTCAACAGTTAATGAACCAACTGGAGTACTGTCAACTGGGGTACTGTCAACTGGAGTACTGTCATCTGAATCACTGTCATCTGAATCACTGTCATCTGAATCACTGTCATTTGAACCACTGTTATCTGAATCACTGTCATCTGAAGGACTGTATAAATTAGTGATGGTAGTTAAGTGTAGTTCATTTGCTACCACCTGTACGGCGCCTTCACCACTAACCGTCCATTCACTACTCAGACCTGTCCGATTTTCTGTTACGTTATATTCCCCAGGCACTAGATCTTCCCATGTATAATATTCGTTATGAGCAAAGGTTCTGGTTGCTGAGAAATCCTCTGGTCCGGTTACCGTAATCTCAAATGTCGGCAACGTCATATCGCCAATGTCGCCAGTTACAATTTTTCTAACGGTTAATGAGCTGGATGTCCCTGTAGTTATAGTATTGTTGTCTAATGTAACTGCACCAACCATTGCTAACAACTGTCCTTTTATTTTCGCACCGGTAGTCGCTGTAATTGATTCCGATGAAAGGATATTCCCTACGAATTCAGAATTTGTCCCTAATGTAGCGGAGCTTCCAACGGCCCAGAATATGTTGTTGTAATTAGCACCATTAATGAGCTCAACCTTACTACCTGACATAGTAGTCAGAGTAGACCCAGCTTGCAATATAAAGACAGCATTGTTGTTGTTTTGACCATCAAGCGTAAGAGTGCCTGTGATTTGTAACTCCGTAGCTGAACTGTAAACACCAGGTGTTAAGGTTGTTCCACCAAGCTCAGCGCTGATGGCATTGCTCGTTCTAACAGTAGCATCGTTATATGCGGCTAACAGGTCATTCTTGGCCTGTAGTGCTACAGCATCAGCAATATGTACTTCCCCACTCACGATCGCTGGTCCCTGCCCACTGAACACAGTCCCTGGGTGCAAGCCAACATCTCCGTCGATTATTGTGTTTCCCGTATTCGTAATTGTCGAACCTGCTAACACAGCAAAGCTATCCGCTGTTCCAAGATTCACAGTTGTTTCAATTGCCATACTCACAGGCGTAATCATCATAATTACCAGTAATATTAATAGTGTTAATGATATCGTTTTATTGAAATTCCTCATAAATTTACCCTCTCCTCACAAATCTTTCTTCTATATTTTAGTATATGTAACTGGACTTCTAGAATGGCCCGGCTCTTTATGTGCTTAACGTCGTAATCAGTACTGCTTCTTATCAATATATTTTTCCTGATCTCTTTCTGCATATCAACCTTCTCATCCTACTAGACATTACCATTTATTATGCTTTCAATGTTCATACGCTTATTGATACTGTCAATAGCTTAACAGTACCCCAAGCTAGTAATGCATAGACTATCATTGCAATGATAAGGGCTGGTTCTAAGACTTATTCTGTTTCTATACCCTGGTGTTACAGACGTTCTGAATATACCTTTGAAAGGAGTTAGAAATAGATTTGTAATAGAATAGATGATAGAAATAAAGTAACTTGCAGTATTTGCTCCGAGCATCTTAACACGAGCCTGAAATTTATAGATCCTTTTATATGATTAGATTCATCTTATACTTAAATTTAAAATTTGTCAACAAATATTTCCAATTATTTATGTAACTATATTTTAAATAATTATAATAATAATTATAATACAAATTTTTTTCTATATCGGGCATTAATTAGTATGCTTCGACGATTCGTTAACAGTATGCAAACTTAATAAACTGCACTCTAGTAAATAGACGCTCCAATGCTTCTCACTATATCTAAACTGTAGTATACTATATAATATTTTATTGAATGGCGCGATACTTTAATAACTTAATCGTATATATAATGACACTGGTGACACTGGTTAAAAAGATGGCTGAAGGTGAAGGTTTGGAGGATGACATATTTATTAAAGTCTATAAAGAGTATTTCTCTTAGGTTTATATTTCTACAGACAGCAAAGCTATTAAAATTTAAAGACAGTCCACTAATTCACTGTATGGAGGTTCAGAATATAGTTATATGGTAATGCTAAATATGGTAATCTAATTTTTCAAATAAAAAGCTTCCATTGGTATGTTCTCTGGAAGCTTTTTAGCATGAGTCTTCGGAACCATCCCAATGACTCACCCACAACTGATATAAAAGTGTAAAAAAAAAATTCATTCTACTCAAACATTTGATATACTTCCTCTACATTTACTACTTCACTTCTTCCAAAACTAAGAAGCTCTAGACCTATTTTCTTCCTTTCAGCATTAAAAGATGCTGTAGTTTCAATTGGTACAATACAATTATAATTTAAGGAAAAAGCATAGCTACACGTTTCTAATACACAGACATCTGTAGCCGCTCCAACAATTATCAGATTCTTGATATTTTTACTTTTCAGTATTTCATCTAATTTGGTATTGAAAAATGCATTCCATCTATTTTTTACAACTAGCTCTTCTCCTTCTCTTGGGGCTAAAGGAGGAATAATTGCTGCATCTGAAGTGCCTTTAACAAAATGTTTATATTTTTTTACTTCAAATCTCTCATCTAACATTTTCCAATCTCTAAAATCTTCCTCATACTCAGTTTTGATATTAACAACTAACATTCTATTTTCATTAAAATAATCCTTTAATTTAACCATTGGCGTTACTATATCTTCTTGCTTTGTTACATCAACATTTAACATCTTTACCAACGATCCATCAGGTGCTCCACCACCATATTGCATATCAATTACTAATAATGCTGTCTCTCCTTTTTTCAACATACCTAACCTCTCCTTTGTATTGTTTAATTACAATAATATTATACTATTTATTCAAAGTGTTTTGTATATAAAGGTGACTTCAACTGTTTATAATCTCACTAAGATACTGATGACTACATTATCTCTTTTGCGAATTAAAGTATAATTGTGGCATTAGATTGAATGTGTGGATGCTAGATACCTAATGTCTTCAGGAAAACTTCCATTATTTCCTCATATTCATCTAATGCAGTAGTATGAGGAATATCTTGTTCCTCGCCAAAGTAGTTTCTTAATCCACGTTCTTTCAAAAAGATATATTGAACGGGTGCAACAACTTGAATAGCAAGAAATTTGATCTCTTTTTCAGATAAATCTGGCTTTATTTTCTTTAATAGACCCACAATTGTTTCTGGTGTACTAAAACTATCACTGGTCATCTCATGTCTAATAAGAACACCCGTATACTTTTGGTACTTACATACCACCATAGCCATAGCCTTCAAAAATGTTCTCAACTGCTGCTTTGGAGAGTCATTAAGATTAGACAGTGCCTGAAAGGCTTCAGCAGCAGCATCATCGATTACAGATGAAACAGCTGCCACAATCAGGTTCCTTCTACTACCAAAATGATAATTAATCAATCCAATAGAAACATGCGCTTCATATGCGATCTGTCTAATAGTTAACGTTTCAATGTCAAACTCGTCATCGAGCAGGGCTATGACCGATTTAATCAGTAATGCTTTTATTTCTGACATATAACCTCCTTAGAATACGTTGATAAAAAACTCTCTATAGCTTGGGAAATTTCATCATGATGACTAAAAAACATATGTCCACCTTCCTTAAACGAGAGCAAAGTAGAATTTGGAATTTTTCCGTGGGTGTATTCAGCATAATAAAAGGGCTGTAGTGTATCATCTTCAGCATGAACCACCAATGTTGGAGCTTTTATCTCCCAAATTGGATAATCTTCAGGTGACAATTCTATAAATTGGACATTTGCATTGAAAATCCCTTTTTTTCGCAAGGAAATAGGATTCATAATTCCAAAAAACTCTCTGGCCATATCTATTTCATCTGCAGTCATTTTTTCCTGAACTTCTTTAGATACCCCCAATACATTCAAAAGATCCGATTGGATATACTCTGTAATCATCCAGAATAGAAAATCATTATCAAATATTGTTCCAAAGACTACTGACTGAGCTGTTGTTAACTTTGGTGGGGTTTTACTTTTTGCACACATCATCGTAAGTGATTTCACGCGTTCAGGATACTTTATGCTGAATTTCAAGCCAGATGGGCCACCATCAGAGACCGCTACCACATGAACTTCGTTTATTCCCAATTTATCCAGTAAGCTCCTGTACAGAGCTGCCTGATGATCCGGGGTAGGATCTTCTGGCAATGGCGTATTTAGATACCCGAACCTGGACACTGCTATTACCATGCAATCTTCTGGCAGGAAACTGTCTGCAAGCAGTAAACCTTGGTCATATCCACCTCCAGCACCATGTATCATTAGAACAGGATCTCCTTTACCAGAGATTGAATATTCAATAATTCCCTGATCCGTTTCAACTACGACACTTTTTGCGTTGACTTTCTCAATCTGATCCAATTCAAATTCTGAAAATTGTTTGTACTGAATCCCCAGAAAAACAACAGCTATAATTATTAATACAAAAACTATGACCAATGCTATTTTTTTTATTTGCTTCTTTTTTATTGTGTTCATTTTCATTCTCCTTTCTTGAACATGTTCAATCGCTATAAGTATAACTTGGAGAATGAGTAAATTCAATCCATGTTAGTTCAAATCGAATCCATTGAAAATACTACAATATAGATAATTGTTCAAAACAATATTCCCTTGTATGAATTGATATCACTTAGGTCGCACAAAAAACCGCAATCTACTTAGGATACGGTTCACTGTATCAATGTAACTGCGGTTTTCATGAGTGAGTAATACTAAATGTGTAAATTTTCATATTTTCTCACAAATAATTAGTCTGAATTTTCCCTAATCAATGAGAGTAAATTATGAATTTCTTCATCTTTCATATTTAAACTTCTAAGAAACTTGTAATGCTCCTTCGGACTGTCCAACTCAAATTCACGATGCCAATTCAACCAAGCTTTTTCTTCATATCCTAGCTTTATAAGCATTTCCGTCCAAGTGTTACTGGTAGAGAAGGCACTTTTACCCATAATCACTTCTTCTTTTAAAACATCCAGTACGAGTTTCTCTTGATTTTTTAGATTCTTAATTTCCATTTGTATCTTATTAAGACGCTCCACCAGTATGCCTGTTTTCCCATTGTTTTCAGCATCTAAAAGCTTCTGTATATCTCGCAATGAGATTCCTGACTCTCTGTACATTAATATTTTTTCTAATTTCTCCACTTCTTGTTGTCCATAAAACCGGTAATTATTATATTTCCTCTCCGTTGGCTTCAATAAGCCCAATTTATCGTAATATAGTATTGCACTTCTTGATAAACTAAACTTTCTTGCTAAATCTCCAATTTTATACATTTGTAATCCTTCTTTAATATTTATTCTTCCAATAACATTTTAGCATGTTTTAAATAATAATTTAGTGAATCCTCCCATTTTTTCATATGTTTATTAAAAGCTTCTTCTGTATTTTCTTTATAAATAGTCACTGAGGCTTCATCACTTAACGATATGAAAGTATATTCAATATTACAGTAAGTTAACTTTTTACTTTTCTCCTCCAAGTAGATATCTATTATAACAATTATATAGTTTTCTTTCATCTTGATAAATTGTATTTGATTATTATCCTTATCATGCTTTGTTATAATCCATCGATAGCAACCATAGTTGTTGTTTGTCTCAAATATGCATCCCTTCTCTGCATATCCACTTTCTGAATAAATCATCTTATACTCCCAGTCCTGCAACCATTCTTTCTCACGAACAGGACATAAGAATGGAAATATTTCCTCTTTAGTTCCTTCTAAAGTTTGTTGATACTTTCGAATTATTTTTTTCTTATTATCCATTATAACATCACTCCTTTATCTTTATGATAAAGTATGAAGTTATAGTCAGGTCAACTAAAAAGCCGTCGTCATTTATGGTACGGTTCATTCTTAATAATCCTAAAACTTCTATAGATTTGCTCCACTAAGATAAGCCTCATAAGTTGGTGGGGAAAGGTCATGGAAGAGAAAGAGAGCTCAAAATCTGCCCGTTTGATTACTTCCTCGGACAGACCTAATGAGCCCCCAATAATAAATGCGATGTTGCTCTTCCCCTGAATTCCTAAAGCGTTAATTTTTTTTGCCAGGCCTTCAGAGGTGAGTTGTTGCCCTTTGATTACTAAAGCAACCACATACATGTCTTCTTTTAAGTTTTTCAGAATATTTATGCCTTCATTGGTTTTTACAATTTCCATTTCTGCCTCTGATAAAGATTCAGGGGCTTTTTCTTCTTTGGTTTCAATAATCGACAGATTGCAATAATTGTTTAACCGTTTAAGGTATTCTTTAACACCTTCCGACAAAAATCCCTTTTTCATTTTTCCGACACATATAACGGTTATATTCATATTTTACACACCTTTTAAGTATCTGTAGAGGCTCCAAGCATAATACTTAATTCCATTTTTTCCTTATTTCTAACAATTTCTATTTGAACCGTATCTCCCGGTCGGTATTGATAAAGCTTACTCACTAATTGTGACATATTGGTGATTTCTTTTTCATCTGCTTTAATAATAACGTCGCCTTCCTTAAGGCCCGCTTTAGCAGCAGGAGAGTCTGCGAGTATCTCATAAACATAAGCCCCTTGATCGACTCCAAGGTCTTCATCAAAGCTATGTAAGTATTGTTCAACATCAACACCTCTTATACCGATTACTGCTTTTCTAAACTCACCTTTTTCTTTAAATTCATTAACAATGGGTTGTGCGATGTTTATGGGGATAGAAAACCCTAATCCTTCCCCTGTTTGTATTTTTGCAGTATTGATTCCTATGACCTGCCCATATCGATTTAAAAGGGGTCCACCACTATTTCCAGGGTTAATGGACGCATCTGTTTGGATAAGTCCTTCTATACTCTCATAATTGCTAATAGGGATGGTTCTATTCAACCCACTAATGATCCCTGAGGTAACAGTTCTTTCGAATTGGAATCCCAAAGGATTTCCAATAGCAACAGCATATTCACCTACTCTAAGTTTATCTGAGTCTCCCAGCTCTGCGGGAATTAAATCCTGAGCTTCGACTTTTACAATTGCCAAGTCAATTACAGGATCATTCCACAAGAGTGTTCCTTCCAGTTCACGACCATCTTGTAATAAAACACTAAATGAACTCATATCTCCATTATTTATGACATGTGAATTTGTAAGAATATATCCATTCTTATCTACAATTACTCCTGTTCCCACACCTTCTCCTTTTCTCTTCCCGAAGAAGTCAGAGTATACGATTTCTGTGGATATCCCCACCACAGATGGCATGACCTTTTCTGCTACTGCTGCTGCTGCGTCTAATGAAATATCATTTGTCTGAATCTGTATGTTGTTATGTGCTTGATTATTTGCGTTTTGTGGAAACAAAAGAGGCATAGCAAAATAAGACAATGCGCCACCAAATAGTCCAAAGACAAGTGATATAATCATAAATGCAATGACAGAAACATGAGTTTTTTTATTTTTCTTGTTTTTTTGTGGTTTAATTTCTTCATGGTTTAGAGAATTATCATTTCCTTGTTCAAGTAGATGCTTAATAGCATCTTGATCATTTTTGTCATAATGATCCATCGTAACACCTCTCTTTTCTTATTATGTTATATATTTCACTGTTTTTCTCTCGGAAAGCTGTATGTATATATATATCTTTTCCAATATAATACTTTTCTTCCTCGAGAATATTCTTTATAGTCTGATAGGCCATTTCTGGAAAATTGTTTTCATGGCTTAAATGTGCAAGTAAAACCTGTCTTTCTTTATTATTTCTTTGCAAGATACTTATAAGTGTTTTCCCTGCATCTATATTAGATAAATGACCTTGACTGCTTAAGATACGTTGCTTAAGATACCAAGGGTATCTTCCCATTTTAAGCATGTCGATATCATGATTGGCTTCTAAAACAAGAAAATCTGCACTGATGATCTCATTAAGAATTTCTTCTGTCATATTCCCAATATCTGTTGCAATACTCGCCTGAAGATCATCTTTATAAAAGGAGAAACCAACTGGATCTATGGCATCATGAGGAATAGAAAAGGATTTTATCAAAAGATCATTTATATAAAACGATTCCCCTGTTATAAAATATTTCTTATTGTGATCTTGGATTTTTCCAATTCCTTGTGCCATGTTTTCCCATGTCTTAGCATTCGCATATATGGGAATGTCATGCTTCCTGGAAATTATTCCTGCACCCTTTACATGATCAATGTGTTCATGGGTAATAAGAATCGCTGTTATGTCTTGAGGCTCTACCCCTATGGTGTTTAGCCCTTGTATAATCTTTTTACCAGAGAGCCCCGCATCTAGTAGTATTTTCGCGTTAGCTGATGCAATTAAATAACAATTCCCACTGCTCCCACTTGCAATTGAACAAAAGAGTAATTCCATGCTTGCCTCCATATCTTTAGATATTATTATATTATAAAAACATTTATTTAACAATTTTGCGACAAATATTTGTAAATTATAAAATGCATTATTAGGTAATAATGCATTTTTCAACGCGTTTTCTTTTTACTTATGCCAATACTTTACCATAAAAGATTAATTCTCATATGCGCTAATATATTTCTTTTCGCCATTGTTAAATGTAATCATCCAAGCAGGCAAAGCCGTATCCGAAGTGGTGTTCTCCATACTAAATAACGAATTATCTTCAACCCAGTATACCAACTCCAGGCTTGTAATGCTAATTTCTTCATTTATATTCTCTTTCAAGCTTGCAAATTTTAATAATGCTGTAGTTGCAGGTATCGTCACTTTCTTGTTTTCTCCATAATCTATAGGATTGAACCACAAACGATCAATGAATATAATCCTGCCCTCTCTAATGGTAAAATTTATATAGCATTCTTCCAAGAGAATATCATGATAATAATTTTTATAAATGACAGAGTACCCATTTGCTTCTTCTTGGATATTTTCCATTTGAATATTTTCATTCATTAGATTATTACTTTCTAAAAAATCCCTTGTTAGTTGAATCGCTTGCTCTTTGTTGAGTTTTTTCTTATATAATGTGTCTTCTTGGTCTGCTCTTTCATTAATCCCTTCAACTGGGAAATTATTATATTCTATTTGAAGAACAGGCATTTTTTTTAATTTTTCAGGTATATTTGAATAAACAAAAATATTTCTGCTCTCAAGAAAGCTTAGGGTTTCATCTATTACATCAGAATCAATCCTACGATTTTCTCCATGTTGTATTATAACACTTACTCCAAGAATAACATTCGTTATAATAAGTGCTGCTATTAGAATTGTTTTTGCTTTGGTCCAATCCATAAAAAATCTCCTACCTTAATGGATGCCATCCTATTGGGTCCCCTGTTCGTGCATCGAAGAAAAACAAATATTTGTCTGTTTTGAAAATCCATGAAGGAATCAGCTGTATCTCCTCGTCCTTTTGATTTTCTTCAGGTAAAAAGTAGCCCACGTCTACCATTCTGATAAAACCAACAATCTCATTAAAAATCTCATCATTGATTTTCTCCCCAAAGTCATAACCGTCTTGAACATATGCTTCTTTGATATAAGGATAACTGTTGGTTAATATATTCATCGTTGAAGCCATGTTGCTTTCTAACTCTTGTTCACTGTTTGTCATATACTGATGGGTGTCTTTTTGGTTTAAGATATACCGGCTATAATAGGTAACTTGATTGCCTAAAACTTCTACCACCAATGCTTTACTATTCCCTTGGTAACTAACAGGATAACCATTTATACGATAGCCAAAAGTAAATCTAAAACCTCTCTTATTATTCTTTTCAATGGAAAGAGATTCTTTTAAGTACGGATAAATATTTGTACCCTTTAATGTCTTCCAATTCCCATGGTTGGTTACAAAATCAATCGCTACAGAAAATGAATTTAAATAACTCACCGTACCATAATGGACATTATCTACTTCTTCTCTGTATTCTAAAAATCCTTTAGTGTCAACTACAAGCATTTTCTTTCCATATCCATACATATATACAACTGTCCCATTTGTCTCTACAATTTTTCTTACAAAATCAAAGCTCTCACCAAAAAAGGTTGCAGCTAAAGCATTTATTTTTTCATCTTCGAAATATTGAATTTCTTGTTCTCCGGTAATTTCTTGAATACTGTTTTTTAGTGAATGGGGCATGAGATTATTATTCTCAACACCAAAAAACGTATTGATGGGATAGTACTTATCAAAAAAATCTCTGTTTTCTATCTCAGATAGCGGCTCAAGTATATTTTCATAGATCTTTTCAGATACAATTCGATAATATTTATTGTTTTTACCATCATATATAAAAAAGCTTTCCGGACTTGCCCTGGAATAGGCAATAGCTGTAAATACTTCAATAATCTCATCAGTCTGCGTCTTATTTGCTCCTATGGTTTCTCTCAAAGAACCGTAAGGAATACCGGAACCAAAATCAAACTTAACAGATTCATAATCAAGTATTTGATTCCATTGTAATAATGAAATATCTTCGATGTAAAGTTCGTATTGAGTAGAGTCGCAATATGCAGTGACTAATTGATCCCAAATATCATCAAATCCCGTATACAATACGGTATACTTGCTTCCGCCAAAGTTAATACGCAGTCGAAATGGTTCTAAAAATTTCTCAATATCCATTATTTGGCTATTCGTATCTTCAATGCTTGCAGCATTAAATTGAAAAGACTCCTCTTTAGAAGTACTATCTTCCCATAAAAAATACAATAGTAGTATCGTGATACTAAACAATACTACTATGGATAGTGTTTTTATTTTTTCTTTTCTAAAAGAAATCATCACATTTTCCGCCTCTTAGTTACCGAATATGCTTTTTATAAAACTCTCCAAAACTTCTACTCTGTTAGAGGGTCTGTCGGTAAATATATTGGGTTGTGCCAGCTCTTTTGGTCTTTCACTTGTCTTTTTTATCTCAAAGCCTCTTAAAATACTAATTTTCGAGGCATCTTCACTTACTTCTTCAATTAAGATTTGATATTTCCCAGGGAGTAAGTTCTCCAGTTCAATGGTATAAAAACTAAATGCACCAGTTGTTTTTACTTCTACTGGCCCATAAAATATCTCTTTGTTCAACAAATCATTTTCCTCTGTACTATCAGTAACCGTAATGGCTCCAGTGGAAATAATCGGTTGAACTCTTATATCGTCAACGCCTTCATTTGTATCATTTGCATATAAAGTAACCTGAAATGTTTTTTCATTTCTTATTTTAACAGATATCAACAAATAATTTGAATATATAATATCATCTGAAGGGCTGATAATCTCAATCTCAGGCACTTCCTTCTGGTTTTGTATGTCATCATTTGCATAGCTTGCAATAGTTGTGGTCATTACAATGCACAGTATTAGTATATATGTAATAAATCTTTTCATAGTATCCTCCATTGAACATGGGTATTACCTTAATTGAATTATATACCTCAAATATTACAGATTAGTTACAGATGTTTTAAGTTATATTTACATAAAAGAAATTTTTCATTAATTTCCTTGATTTTTAACCCTTTCGCCCTCTATATACACTACTTTTAATTGATTTTTGTCACACTTTCACTTCTTTCCCATAATATATATAAAACAAATATTATATGCTCAAATGGAGGGATAGTTATGAGTATGGAAAAACAAGGATTGCTCGGCGGATTTGGTGGTGAGGATGGCGCCTCATTATTATTCTTTTTCTTGTTGCTTATTGTCCTTTTCTCTAATTGTAATTTATTCGATGGAATTGGAGGAATTGGGAATAGCCTTTTAGATGGTGACTCCAGTCTATTATTTTTCTTCTTATTATTGGTGGTTCTTTTCTTCAGTTGCGATTCCATTTAAAGAAAAGATTACAGAAGTGAAAACGAACATAGGTAGTACAGTGAGGGGGATTCGGTATCCTGGTTCTTCTGAATCCCCTTAAAATACAACACAATTTGTTTCATTTTGAAGAAAAGATATGGTTGCTTTTCTTTTTTTTACTTTTTTTTCTCTTTTAATTTGTTATAATCAACTAAAAGAAACTGAGTAAAATTGAAGGTGATAAAATGAGTATTATAAAAATACATACAGATGGTGCTTGCTCTGGCAATCAAAATGCAAACAACGTAGGGGGATGGGGTGCTGTTTTGGAGTACGGTCATCATATTAAAGAGATTTATGGTGGCGAGGTTAATACGACAAATAACAGGATGGAAATGAAAGCATTGCTTAAAGCCTTGGAATGTTTAAAAAAGACCAACCTGGATATATATGTTTTTTCTGACAGCTCTTATTTAATGAATTGTTTTAGAGAAAAATGGTATGAAAAATGGTTAATAAATAATTGGACAACCTCTGGGAAAACACCTGTAGAAAACCGAGATCTATGGGAACAATTAATTTCTCATATTCATAAACATAACATAAGTTTTTTCAGAATAAAAGGTCACCTAAATTTAAACCATCCCAATACAGATTCAAACAAATGGTACGAAAAGTTTAAGGAATGGAATGGAAATCATTTCAGTCATTCGGAATTTCTTGAAACCGTTAAAATGAACCATCGCGCAGATGATTTGGCAAACATGGGTATTCTTGAAAATAAAGGAAATAAGTCCTCCCAGTAACGGCCTTATCCCTTATTTATAATTAACGATTTATTTCTATTCAAACAAGTAAATGGAATGAATCACCGTATAAAGTTCTCTTCTTTTAAAACTTCTATTTTATCATTGCTACCTATGACAACGAGACCATTTATTAATAAATCTGCCCACATAATATCCTTTGGCAACTTTGTTTCTTTTATTGCAGATTGATTCACTAAGAAAAGAGATCTGTTTCCATATAAGATGGTTCTTTTTTCATTGGATTTTATCCCCATAATATTGCCATCTACAGAAGTGTTTAACAAAACATCTTTTTCATTTCCTAACAATATCACATTAGTGGTCCCAATTTTTGAAGTGCAAATAATGAGGCCATCCATAAAAGTACTATAGGCTACTCTATCAGCAACCATAGGTTCTTCCCAAACAATTTCTTTATTTTGATTTAGTTTTAGAATTCTTTTATTTCCAACACAAATGAGCTCACCATTATCCATAAGAAATACCTGAGGAAAAATTTCATTTTCAAAAGTCTTGCCACCTTGTATTTCACCTTGTACGTCTACGAATAAAATATTTGCTTTAATAGATTCCCCATAGGTAATTACCGATATAGCAACCTTTTCTCCCGTTGGACCTATTGAAAAATCAATAATCTTTCCGTCCTTTAGACCATTAATTCTGCCTGTTTCTTTGCCTGATCCATTAAAAAAAATCAAATGCTCTGTCCCAGTTTTTTCTCTGGTATGAAATCCTATTAATTGCTTTTTACGATCTTCCTTTATGCTTAATATTTCTTGATTGAAATTGATTTCCTCTAAAATAATAGCTGACTGGTCAAATATATATACCTTTCCCATTTTTCTATCCGTTACATATATCACATTGCCAACATTATTTATTGAAACTTCTGATAAAGTCTCTGAGAAAGAATATTTATGGGTTTCATTTTCTGTATAAATGACCAATTCTTTTTTTTCAAAAGTGACAATGGTATTATTAAATACGTCATATTGGTACCCAGGAGTATTCAAACTTATAGTTTGTTGAACCTCATATACATAATCTCTATTTATTACAAATATATAAAGGAATATTGCTATTAATACAAAAATCAAGACAAATAAAAGTGCTATTCTCCTATTTTTTCTATTCTTTCTTTTTCTTTTCATTGAAAACCTCAGCCTTCTGTCAAATGATTTCAAATATAACCAATGCAATATCATCTTTTATATTTCCTGCTGCAAAAGCCTTAACCTCTCGGTAGATTCTTGAAATAATATTTTCACCAGGTTGATTAACCGATGCGCTTAGAAGTTTATAAACACGCTCATATCCAAAAAACTCATTTGACACATTGTCATAGGCTTCAATAATACCATCCGTGTATAAAAAGACTCTATCTCCCTTATTTAATTTAACATCAATACTTTTATGAGAAAACTGATCTATCAAAGAACAGATTGGAAAACCATTTACATCCACTTCTTCAATCTCGTTATTTTGTCGAATAATTATAGGATAGCAATTATGACCCGCATTCACAAAAGTGATTTTTTGTGTGCTCTTGCAATATATGCCATATAATACAGTAAAATACGTTTCTACATCAACATTCAATTCTTTATAATTGCTTATTAAGTCGTTTATCGTTTCTTCTATACTGAGTTTTCTATTTTTCCTATTTCTCATGACCTGTCTAAGAAACATAGTAAACATGGATGACGTTACCCCATGTCCTGAAACATCTGCAATATAAATGCCCACATGATCTTCATCTATTTCCATTATATCAAAAATGTCTCCTCCTAAAAATTCACTGGGTTCATATTTTGATTTGACATCTATACTTTTTCCATATATCCCATTTTGGGGAATAATTTTGTTTTGAATGTGTTTAGCAAAATTAAGATCCGCTTTCATTTTTGAATATTGCTCATATATTTTCTTTTCCATTTCCTTTTGTTCAGTAATATCTCTAAATACCTCAACTGAATACACTTGCTTTGTATTTTCATTGAAAACAGGTGAACTCACAACAGAGTATGTGTTTGATTCAAAACTTTCTTCTTTATTATAAGGCTTTAGAAACTCCATGCTTTTTCTAGAGATACAATCTATACATTTTTGGGTTTTATTAATGGCCTCGTAGCACTTCTTTCCTACTAAATCCCCAAAATGTTCCCGCATTATTTTATTCATGAACATGACTTCGCCCTTTTTGTCAATCACACGAACCATATCCTGCATATTCTCCAAAACATGTGTCATAAAATGACATGCGCTGATTTCATCACTTTTGTATGGTTCCATAACTATTTCTCCTAACTTTTTATGTATAAAACAATTGCCTATCCCATTATATATTATGTCTGGGGAAAATTTCAACAAATTCTGCAGTATTGGCCTATTTTAAGCATCAATGAAGTTATATGTGTGAAGAAAAGAGTAAGGAATGCTCTCTATATAAATGTTTCACGTGAAACATTCTTTATCATTATATAATTGTATTTACTAAAATGGCTTCAGATAGCATTAAGCTAACTGAAGCCAAAAGTGAAATTGTTCACTATTCTTCCACAGATTTAATCATTTCAATTAGTCTTTCCAGCTCATCCTGGCTATAATATTCTATCTCTATCTTTCCTTTTTTACCACCATGATTAATGGTAACTTTTGTGCCTAGTATTCTCTTTAAATCATCCTCTATGCTGAATATTTCGGGGTCTTGTATCTTTCTTTTCTTTGGTCTTATTTTCGTTTGTTTTTTATTACTTGCTGCCATTTCTATTTGTCTTACAGATAGACCTTTTTCCACGATTTCCGATGCCAAAACTCTCTGAACATCTTTATCTTCTATGTTAATAAGTGCTCTTGCATGTCCACTGGATATTTTGTTTTCTAAAATCATACCTTGAATGTCTTCTGAAAGTTTAAGTAGTCTAAGAGAGTTTGTAATATAAGGCCTGCTTTTCCCAACATTTTTTGAGACGTCTTCTTGCCTCATACCATAGGATTTAATCATATACTCAAATGCTTTAGATTCTTCCAGGGGATTTAAATCCTCTCTTTGTAGGTTTTCGATTATGGAAACGAGCATGTGATGTTTCTCATCAATGTTTTTAATGATGCATGGCATCTCTTTCAAAGCTGCCTTTCTTGCAGCACGCCATCTTCTCTCTCCAGCAATGATTTCATATCCCACATCTGTAGATTTCACCAAAATAGGTTGAATGACGCCATGAATTTTTATAGAGTCTGACAATTCATCAATTTTGTCTGATTTAAATATTTTTCTTGGTTGATTCTGATTTGGAGAGATTTTGTTAATATCAATATACATGATATCCGTATCATCATCCTTATTAATTTTAATATCCGTAAATAGGGCTTCAAGTCCTTTTCCTAAACCCCGACTTTTATTGGCTGCCATTACTTCTTCTCTCCTTCAAGTTCTAAAAATTCATCAGCAAAGTCAAGGTATGCCTCAGCTCCTTTTGACTTTGGATCATATTCTACAATGGGAAGCCCGTAACTAGGGGCTTCTGCAAGTCTCACGTTTCGGGGTATAATGGTAGTATATACTTTTTCCTTAAAATATTTTTTGACTTCCTCAACAACTTGTATGGATAAATTAGTTCTTCCATCAAACATACTAAGAATGACGCCTTGGATTTCAAGATTTGGATTTAAATTTCTTTTAACCAGATCAACTGTACTCATTAATTGGCTAACGCCTTCCAATGCATAGAACTCGCATTGAATGGGTATCAAAACACTATCAACTGCTGTTAATGAATTAATAGTTAGTAGACCTAAAGAAGGCGGACAATCAATAAAAGTATAATCATAATCTTGCTTTATGGCTTCAATAACTTTTTTTAGCCTCTTCTCCCTTGCTTCCATTTCTACTAACTCTATTTCTGCTCCAGCCAACTTAACACTTGACGGAATAATATCAAGGTTTTTAATACAAGTTGGCAAAACAGCTTCTTTTGGATGAAGTGTATCATTAATTAAAATTTCATAAATAGACAAGTCCAGAGTTTTTTTATCAATACCGATCCCACTGGTTGTGTTCCCCTGAGGGTCAATATCTATAATAAGAACCTTTTTTCCTTTAGAAGCCAAGCACGCACCTAAATTAATGTTCGTGGTTGTTTTTCCAACGCCGCCCTTTTGGTTGAAAATTGCAATTGCTTTACCCAAAATCCATCACCTCATTTTATCTATATTTGTAACTATAATTCTATTATAAATCATAATTGAAAATTTTGCTAACTCATTTAAAAAAAGTGGCTAGCGCCACTCCGCTAGGGAACCCACCGGCTTCACCTCCGACTCGCTGCGCTCCCTGCTGTCCGTTTTACCTAGCCAAGCAAGCTTGGGGTAAAAAGGCTATGGTTCCCTTCGGCACTGCACCCTCCTTAATCGGCAAAGGAGTATCCCCTCTGCACTCCCCTTTTTTGTATAATAGAAAATCGATATTTCCTATTATACAAAAAAATGTTTCATGTGAAACACTAGTTTCACGTGAAAGAAGGATTGCTTTTTTTTGTTTCGCTTTTGGGAATTCGGATTGTAATCTCCATATAGTTACCATTATCACTCTGATTATATTCTGCATTCTTTTCTACTTCTTTTATTGTATTAAAAGCTTTTTTTAATGTATTAATGTATATGTTATAGTGAATATGTTTGGTTATTGCCGTCTTTTTTCGATAATGTCCATGGTCTTTTATTACAGATTCAATAAGAAGCTCTGTTTCGTATACATTGAGATTTTTGTCAACAACCTCATTTAATACGTTGTGAATCTCTATATGATCTGGAATTTTTAAAAATGCACGCGCATGCCTTTCAGTTAACCCATTTCCCAATAGTTGTCTTTGTATCTCCTCTGGCAAATTAAGAAGTCTCATTTTATTAGATACAGTGGATTGATTTTTTCCAACCGTATCAGCTATTTCTTTTTGCGTTAATTGATATACTTCTACTAAGTTTTTATAGGCATAGGCTTCCTCTATAAAATTTAAATTTTCTCTCTGAATGTTTTCAACTAAGGACCACAACGCCATATCCTGACTATTAATCTCTTTAATAATAACCGGTACCTTAGACAACCCTGCAAGCTTTGCTGCTCTCCATCTTCTTTCCCCTGCAATAAGATGAAAAGTTTTATCGTTTATTCGTTTTGCAATTATTGGCTGTAAGACGCCAATTTTTTTAATAGAGTCCGATAATTCTATTAATTCCTTTTCGCTAAATACGCGTCGAGGCTGATCTGGATTAGGGTTAATGTCCTCTACAGAAACCTCTTGTATTTCATTTTTTTTTGCATTAAAAAACATTCTAACACCCCCGAATGCTTAAATATTCTATTTATGTTGTACGAATCCTTTAGTTTTCGTACAACAAAAAACCCCTTAAGTCGTCACTTTAAGGGGGTTTTTATAGGATTTCCTGCTTTTCTGGGATATTCTAAAGGTGTATGGGTTATTTTCTGTATGTAGATAATCTGATGCTCTAATGGAAAATGTGACAACGGTGTTTTTTCTTCTTTTTCAATCTTACCACCTAAAAGCCTAATGGCCTTTTGGCTGTCTCTTATTTCGCTTTCCACTTGGCTACTTTTATATGCCGCAAAAGTGCCGCCAATTTTTACAAAAGGTAAACAATATTCACTTAAAACATTCAATTTTGCTACCGCTCTTGATAAACATAAGTCGTATTTCTCACGATGCATTACGTTTTTTCCAAGATCTTCAGCTCTTCCATGAAGTACTTTTACATTGGAGAGGTTAAGTTTTTGAATAACTTCCGTAAGAAAATTAATTTTTTTGTTCAATGAATCAACTAATAGAAATTGTTTATCTGGCAAAATGATACTTAATGGTATTCCAGGGAAACCAGCTCCCGTGCCGATGTCTATGATATTTTGAAAAGTGCCCATCTTTGGATGAGAGACGCAAACAATAGAATCTATAAAATGTTTGATGATGAAATCTCTTTCATCAATAATGGATGTTAAATTGATCTTTTCATTCCATTCCATAACCATCTGTCTATAAATGGTGAACTTTTCAAGAGTTTGTGGTTTAATTTCAACCTTTAGCTCTTCTAAAGCATTTTGCAATAAATCTATATGATTAATGATCATCCCTCCTTCTTTCTTCTTTCTCTTTCAAGATTAATTAATAATACATTTATATCTGCAGGAGAGACCCCAGAAATTCTAGAAGCTTGTCCAACAGATAACGGTTTAAAAGTATTTAGTTTTTGTTGAGCTTCAATACGTAATCCTTCGATTTTAGTATAATCCAAATCTGAGCTAAGTTGTCTCTTTTCAAGCTTTTTAAATTTTTCAACTTGCGCCATTTGCTTTCCTATATATCCAGAATACTTTATTTGAATTTCTATTTGTTCACCTATTCTTATGTCTAATTCCGGTCTATTCTTATCGATTTCACTTAGAGCGCTATATGTGATTTCCGGCCTTTTAAGTAATTCTAAAAGGGTAACTCGATTATTAACAGGACTGCTATTATATTTTTCTAAAAATGGATTAATTTCCTTAGGAACGATGTAAGTGCTTTTAATTCTATCCATTTCTTCATTAATCTTGTCTTTTTTATAAACAAACTTTTTGTATCGCTCATCATTTATAAGTCCTATCTCATATCCCTTTTCAGTGAGTCTCAAATCGGCATTGTCCTGCCTCAATATAAGCCTATATTCTGCCCTTGAAGTCATAATTCTATAAGGTTCATTGGTTCCTTTTGTCACCAAATCGTCGATTAATACGCCGATATAACCTTCTGATCGGTCTATAATGAAAGGGTCTTGTTCCTTGATTTTTAAAGCAGCATTGATACCGGCCATTAATCCTTGTGCTGCTGCTTCTTCATACCCTGAACTCCCATTAAACTGACCTGCACAAAACAAGTTATTAAAATTTTTATGTTCCAAAGTGAGCTTTAAATCAATAGGATTAATGCAATCGTATTCTATTGCATATGCTGAACGGACAATTTTAGCATTTTCCAAACCTTGAATGGTTCTATAGAACTTTTCCTGCACATCTTCCGGCAAGCTGGTGGACATACCTTGAATGTAAACCTCATCTGTATCCAAACCTTCAGGTTCAATAAATAATTGGTGTCTTTCCTTATCAGCAAATCGAACCAACTTATCCTCTATGGAAGGGCAATACCGCGGCCCTACCCCTTCTATTTGTCCGCCATATAATGCGGAACGATTAATATTGTCTAAAATAACGGAATGAGTCTCTTTATTGGTATAGGTCAACCAACAAGAAACCCTGCTTTTGTGAAGATTATCATTAGTGAATGAAAAAGGAATCGTTTCTTCATCACCAGGCTGTTCTTGCATTTTTTCATAATTTAAAGTTTTACCATCTACCCTTGCAGGGGTACCCGTTTTAAATCTCCTAAGAGAAAGACCATGCTTTTTAAGATTATCTGATAGTTCAAGAGAAGCCGAAAGACCACTGGGGCCTCCCTCATAACTCCATTCACCCAGAAAGATTCTCCCTTTAAGGAAGGTTCCTGTTGCTAAAATGACTGCTTTTGTTTCATAAAAAGCACCTGTCCTTGTAATAACCCCTTTTACGGTTTGATCTTCAATAAATAAATCAACGACTTCTCCCTGCTTGATGTCTAAATTCTCTTGTCTTTCTAAAACCTTTTTCATTTCCGTATGATATAAATGCTTGTCAGCTTGCATCCGCAGTGAATGAACCGCAGGACCTTTAGCAGTATTTAGCATTCTTGATTGTATAGAAGCTTTGTCAATATTGATTCCCATTTCACCGCCAAGGGCATCGATTTCTCTAACAAGGTGAGCCTTTCCCGTAGCGCCTACAGAAGGGTTACAGGCCATCATTGCAATGGATTCTAAGTTAATTGAAAATACCAATGTGTTTAATCCCAACCGAGCAGAAGATAATGCAGCTTCACACCCTGCATGTCCGGCTCCTACAACTATGACATCATATTTTCCCATATAAAAGTTTTTAGTCATTTTCACATCCACCCACTATATTATTTCATTTTCCCAAGCAAAATCTTGAAAAAACTTCATCGATAATATCTTCTGTAATAGATTCTCCAATAATTTCACCCAAAGTTTCCCAAGCATTTTTTAAATCAATCTCTATAAAATCTAATGCTTCCTTTCTTTCTATCATATCCATAGAATCTTCTAAAAAACTTTTAGCTTTTTCAAGAAGATTTTTATGACGCACATTGGTAATCAATAAACTGTTTTCCTGTTTTATTTCACCCGTATAAACCATTTCTGATAATGTGTCCTCTAATTCCCTTATACCGTGCCCTTTTTTTACTGAAGCTTTAACTATCTTTTTATTAGGCAAAAGTTTTGTGACGACATTTATATCGGCTTTTAAAGGTAAGTCCATTTTATTAAAAAGTATGATGGCTTTTTTTTCCTGTAACAAGTCCATAATTTGATAGTCATCATTTGTAAGCATTTGAGAAGCATCTAAAATAAATATAATAACATCTGCGATATTAAAAGATTCCTTTGTTTTTTCAACGCCTATTTTTTCAACCAGGTCACATGTCTCTCTTATTCCTGCGGTGTCAATAATTTTTAATGGTATCCCATTGATATGTATCATTTCTTCAATAAGATCTCGCGTTGTTCCAGGCACTTCTGTCACAATGGCCCTTGATTCTTTTAATAAAGCATTTAATAACGAAGATTTTCCTACATTTGGTTTCCCAATGATTACAGTACGCAGACCCTCTCTAATAATTTTACCCGTCTCTGCTGTATTGATTAATTGCTGTGTTTCATTAATAATTGCCATTAATTGCATCGATAAATTGTCATATGTTATTTCCTCAATATCTTCATCTGGATATTCAATAGTAACCGTTAAATGCGCAATTATCTCAAGTAATTTTTCTCTTATCTTTTGAATGGTTTCTGATAGATTCCCTTCTAATTGGTTAATGGCGACATCAAAACCCTTATCGGTTTTAGACGATATTAAGTCAATAACGGCTTCTGCTTGGGATAAATCAATCCTTCCATTTAGAAACGCTCTTTTTGTAAACTCACCCTTTTCAGCGAGTTGTGCACCACTCTTTAAGAGAAGCTCAAGAATTCTTCGTATAGAAATCATGCCTCCATGGCAATTTATTTCTACAACATCTTCCTTTGTATAAGTATGGGGTGCTTTCATATAGGCCACAAGTACTTCATCTATAATAGTCTCTTTTTCAACAATATGACCGTATATCAGCCTTCTATCGTCTATTTGCGATAGTTTCTTTTTGCTCTTTGATACGAAAATATCATTGATAATAGATAAAGACTTCTCTCCACTTATTCTTATTATTCCTATTCCAGCTTCCCCTGGTGCCGTTGCAACAGCAACTATGGTATCTTCCATCATTTCACCTTCTATGATTATTACTTGCTCAACTTTCCCAAGCCATAAAAGCACTTCTTATTTTTATAATTCCAATGTTGAAAATTCTTATGGTAACATGAACATTTGAACTAACTTTCATGGTGGAAAAGTGGAGTTGCTATTTATATCATTATATTGGTATAAACCTATGGAATAAATAAACCTGTGAATACTCACAGGTTTAATATTTATAGACCATTCTTTTATACTCTATTTGGATTCTATGATTACATGTCTGAAAGGATCTTCCCCTTCACTTCTTGTAGATATTCTACTGTTATCTTGTAAAGCGGCATGTATAATCCTTCTTTCATACGGGTTCATTGGTTCTAATCGAATACTATTACCTGTGCTTTTTACTTTAGAACCCAATCTATTGGCAAGGTCTATTAATGTTTTCTCTCTTTTTTGTCTGTAATTTTCAGCATTTATTATTATTCTTACATATTTTTCTCTATTTCTATTTACCACCAAACTGGTTAAATATTGTAAAGAATCTAATGTATGTCCACGTTTTCCAATAATAATCCCTGCATCTTTTCCTTCAACATTAATCTCTATATTATTTTCATTATATATTGCCTTAAGTTTTACATTTATATTCATTTTTTTAAAAATATCTTCCAGAAAACTTTCCGCAATTTTTTCAGGTTTCTCTTTAAATGTTACCCTTACTTTTGCTAACTTTGATCCTATGCCCAAGAATCCCTTTGAAGGTTCTTCCAAAACTTCTATATCTATCTCGGTTTTTGATACATTCAGATCTTCTACAGCAAGTTCCACAGCTTCTTCTACTGTTTTGCCCCACTTTTCAGAATAATCCATATATATTAACCCTCCTTGACAGTCTTGTCTCTATTAGTAATATGTTGTTGTACCAATTGGAATAAAGTACTTATAAACCAATATAATGTTAATCCAGCCGGAAAAGAACGTCCCCACCAAATAATCATAACCGGAAATATATATTTCATTGCTTTTAAAGAAGGATTTTGAGGTCCTGCCGTAGCACTTTGGGACATGCTAAATGAAAAATATGTTGTTACTCCAGCTAAAATCGGTAAAATCCAAAGATCTGGCAAACTCAAATCTGGAATCCAAATAAAAGAATCATGGACTGCTTCTAGCATCAATGGATCTGAAACATATAGTTCTGGCTGCCTTAATAAAGAAAATAATCCCCAAATTATAGGAATTTGAACCAACAAAGGCAAACAGCCCCCGGCAGGATTATATTTTTCTTCTTTATATAATTCCATAACTTTTGTATTCATTTTCTCTTTATCATTGGCATATTTTGTTTGTATTTCTTTTATTTTAGGTTGTATTTCCTGCATTCTTTTTGCAGACTTAAGTTGATGAGCAGTTAATGGATATAATGCGGCTTTTATTATGATTGTGAATAATATTATTGCAATACCATAATTTCCCACAAAATCATTTAAAAAAAACAATAGATATCCAAGGGGTTTTGCAATCGCTGCTATCATATGATAACCTCCTAATTCTATTTTAAAGGGTCATTTCCTCCTGGATGAAAAGGATTGCACTTTAATATCCTTTTAATACCAAGAAAGAGACCTTTAATTATTCCATATTTTTGAATCGCCTGTATCATATATTCTGAGCAACTTGGATAAAAACGACAAGAAGCAGGCTTTAATGGAGAAATAATTTTTTGATACGTTTTAATTAATATTATCACAAATTTCTTCAAATTTCTTTACCTGAAAATAATTTAATTTTTCTTAATAGTAATTCAGTAGATTTTACCAATTCAGTAAATTTTACATCATTGATATTTTTTCTGGCAATAAATATTAAATCATATCCCTTACATAATTTATTTTTATATAAAAGATGTATTTCTTTCATGCGTCTTTTTGCTTTATTTCTTATAACACTTTTCCCTACTTTTTTACTTGCAAGAAATGCAGTTCTATTATATCCTAAATTATTTTTTTTATAAAAAATAACAATGTGCTTTGAAGCTACTGATCTCCCACTTTTATAAATAATTGAAAAATCCTTATTTCTCCTTAGGATATTGGTTTTTAACATTTAAATGGGCCTTCTTTCAAAAAATTAAAAATTTTTTAAACAAAAAGACCACTTAATAGCGGTCTTATGCTGTTAATTTCTTTCTACCTCTAAATCTTCTTCTTTTTAAAAGATTACGTCCAGCCTTTGTACTCATTCTTTTTCTGAAACCATGTTCTTTACTTCTGTGTCTCTTTTTTGGTTGAAATGTCATTTTCATTTTATATACACCTCCTACTATTGCTATTTATATAAAGATTGAAATTCCAAAAACATTGCTTAGTTATTATACCTTTGAAAAATAATGCTGTCAATAAAGATGTCCAAGAATTATCATGAAACAATGTTAAATTTTTTAATCCAAAATATTCACTTTTGTAAATACACCAAGATGTTGATATGTTTAAAAGTTATTAACAAGATGTTGATAACTTTCGGGATAGTTAAACTTTTTTGATTTTTTTTATAAATTTGTTTTAGATTTCTGTGGATAACATGCTATAATGTTAGTACTGATTTTTACTTTTATACTTTTTTTCCACTGTTTTTTTTTACTATTTTTTTCATATAAATCTGTAAGGGGGCAAACATGAACGATCAAATCAATAACATTTGGGACAAGGCCTTAAACATTATTAAGCCTGAAATTACAGAAATCAGTTTTAATACATGGATGATCCCAATAAAACCAATTTCTATAAATTTAGAAAAAGAAAAAATGACCTTTTCTATATATAGTGATTTTGCAAAAGGAATTATCGAAACGCGGTATTTAAATCTAATACAAAATGCGATTAAACAAGTATCTGGCAAGAACTATCAAGTTGTTTGTATATCATCCGAAGGAAATGTACCTACAGATGATTCTCCCATAAATCATTATAACGAAAGTGTAACCGATGATTTATATCTAAATCCTAAATATATTTTTGAAACTTTTGTAATAGGTAGCAGCAATCGTTTTGCCCATGCAGCTTCTTTAGCTGTCGCAGAAACACCAGCAAAAGCCTATAATCCTTTATTTATTTATGGTGGTGTTGGATTAGGCAAAACGCATTTAATGCACGCTATTGGCCATTACATAATTAAAAATAATCCAAATTCTAAAGTCCTATATGTTTCATCAGAAAAATTTACAAACGAATTAATAAACGCAATAAAAGATGATAAAAATCCTGAATTTAGAAATAAGTTCAGAAATATTGATGTTCTACTTATAGATGATATTCAATTTATTGCTGGAAAGGAAAGAACTCAAGAAGAATTCTTTCATACCTTTAATACTTTATATGAAGCCAATAAACAAATAATTTTGTCTAGTGATCGTCCTCCTAAAGAAATTCCTACTCTAGAGGAACGATTAAGATCAAGATTCGAATGGGGTCTCATTGCAGATATTCAAGCACCTGATTATGAAACAAGAGTTGCTATTTTGAGAAAGAAAGCAGAAATCGAAGGGATTCAGGTAACCGAGGAATTAACAGAAGTAATAGAGTTTATTGCAGAAAAAATACAATCTAATATTCGTGAGCTAGAAGGGGCTCTCATTAGAATTGTAGCTTATGCTTCTTTGACCAATAAAGTTATTAATAAACCTTTAGCAAAAGAAGCTTTACAAGATATATTCTCTTCACAAAATCGTAAAATAACACCAAAACTTGTTAAAGATTGTGTTGCAAAATATTTTAATTTGAAAATCTCTGACCTGGAGTCAAAAAAAAGATCTCAGAACATTACTTTTCCAAGACATATTGCCATGTATATTTGCAGAGAAATGACCGATTTATCTCTTCCAAAGCTTGGCGAAACTTTTGGAGGAAGAGATCATACAACTGTACTTCATGCGGTTGAAAAAATATCTAAAGAAAAAAAATTCAACAATAGTTTAAATGAAATATTAAAAAGTATAATAGAAGATATTAAATCTAATTGATTTTTTTTATAAACAGACCTGTTGATGATTTTTATGATTTATAAACACAATTTATTTTATAAAAATATGTTCATACCACATCCTCTGAACCCCTTATTAACAAATTAACAGCCCTTATTACTACTACTACTCTAAAAAAGATATAAAAAACAAGTGAGTGAAGGTGAAAAAATGAAAATAATATGTCAACAACAAGATCTTTCAAAAGCTTTAAATACAGTTCAAAAAGCAATAACAAATAGAACCACTATTCCTATTCTAAAAGGGATTTACTTAGAAGCATTACCTGATGGTGTATTAAAACTGGCAGCTTCTGATTTAGATTTAAGCATAGAGAAAAAAATAAATGTAAATACTTTACAAACAGGATCCTTCGTAGTTTCATCAAAACTATTTACAGAGATTATAAGAAAACTTCCAGAAGGAGAAATAGAGATTGAATTAATTGATAATACTGTTATGGTTAAAAGTTTCAATTCAGAATTCACTATTATAAAACAATCTGCTGAAGATTTTCCTGAAATCAATACATCAGAGAATAACAATAACTTAACTTTAAACAAAGAAATATTTAAAAACATGATTAAACAAACTGCTTTTTCTGCAAGTATAGATGAATCCAGAGGAATCATAGTAGGTGTATTAATTGAATTTGGTAAAGAGTCTATTAATATGGTTGCATTAGACGGATTTAGAATGGCCATTCGTAAAGAAAAAATAATAAATACCATTGAAAAGAAGATAATAATACCAGCGAGAATTCTTAATGAAATTTATAAAATATTGTTAGATCATGAAGATAACGATTTATTAATTTCTATTAATGATAAAAATATTGTATTTAAAATAGATAATACCATTATATCTTCAAGACTTTTAGAAGGGGAATACATAAATTATAAAGAAATCATTCCAAAAAATTATACAAGCAAGGTGAAATTGAATAAGGAAGAATTATATAGTAGTATAGAAAGAGCTTCTTTATTAGCAAGAGAAGGCAAAAATAATTTAATAAAAATAAAAACAGAAGAGAGCAAAATGATTATTACTTCACGTTCAGAAGAAGGAACCGTACATGAAGAAGTTTATATAGAAAAGGAAGGAGATGTTTTAGAAATAGGTTTTAATTCAAAATACATTCTTGATATATTAAGAAATGTAGACGATGAAGAACTGTATTTTGAATTCATCTCAAATGTAAGTCCCTGTTTAATTAGACCTTTGGATGGTTTAAAGTTTGAATACCTATTGTTACCTGTAAGAATATCTATTAGTTGATAGGAGTGAATGGATGAATATAGTAAAAAGAGATATATCCCAAAAGAGAGCCATAGAGTTAAAGGAAAAAATCAAAGAATATCTATCTAAGAAAGAAAAAATTGATAAAGGACTAGAAAAAAAAGAAGAAATACTCAAAAGAAAAAAAATAATATTAGATGTTTTAAATGGGACAGAAGAAGACTGGAATGATTACAAATGGCAATTAAAAAACAGGATTAATAAGGTTGATGTATTAAATAAAATAATTAGTTTATCAGAAGACGAAAAAAAAATATTAAATGATGTCAGTGAAAAATATAGGTGGGGTATATCCCCATACTATTTAAGCTTAATGAATTTTACAAAAAAATATGGACCCATAAGATTAATGTCCATACCTCTTTTAAATGAAATTAAAGATACATATGGAATGCTTGATCCTATGAGTGAAGAATACACAAACCCAGCCGGTTGCATTACAAGAAGATATCCTGATCGTCTTATTTTAAATGTTACAAATGAATGTGCCATGTATTGTAGATTTTGCCAAAGAAGAAGAAATATAGGACAACAAGATAAAGTAAAAAGCAAGGATATTATAGATGAGTCTATTGATTATATAAAAGCAAATGAAGAAATAAGAGATGTATTAATTACTGGTGGAGATGCACTAACCTTGAATGATCAAATTTTAGAAGATATTATTAGCAGGGTAAGAGCAATTGAACATGTTGAAATTATACGTATAGGAACAAGAACACCGGTTACAATGCCCCAAAGAATTACAAAAGAGCTATGTGACATGTTTAAAAAATACCATCCAATGTATATCAATACACATTTCAATCATCCCATGGAAGTAACGGAAGAAGCTAAAAAAGCCTGTGAAATGTTATCAGAAGCAGGGATACCTCTTGGAAATCAAGCTGTTTTATTAAATGGAATTAATAATAGTCCTCATGTTATGAAATGTTTAAATCAAGAATTATTAAAGTGTAGAGTTAAACCTTATTATATTTTTCATGCAAAGAGTATCAAAGGGACTTCGCATTTTTCTACATCCATTGAAGATGGATTAGCCATTATGAATAATTTAAGAGGCTTCACTTCAGGAATGGCCATACCAACATACATTGTTAATGCACCAAAAGGAAAAGGAAAAGTTCCTCTAAATAGCAATAATATTGTTGAAAAAGGTGATGGATACGTTGTTATAAAAACTTGGGAAGGTGAAAAACTTAAAATAAAGAACCATAACACCATTAATATAAAACAAGTTAAATAAGAACATTAGAAATTACAATAAATAAGATTTAGAAAAGATTTAAGAATCTTTTCTAAATTTTTATGTAATAATTCTATGACAAGGAGAGAAAATGAGAGAAATAAAGATAAGAGAAGAGTTTATAAAATTATTTCAATTATTGAAGTACGCAAGTCTTGTTCCCTCTGGTGGAGAAGCAAAATTTGTTATTGATGAAGGTTTGGTTAAAGTGAATGGAATCATTGAAAAACAGAAAGGTAAAAAAATATATAAAGAAGATATCATTGAGTTTCAAGGAGAAAAAGTTGTAGTAAAATAAAGGAGTTTATATGCGCATAAAAAGCTTGTTTATTAATAATTTTAGAAATTATGATTGTGAAGAAATTAATTTCCATGATAAAGTAAATATTATTATAGGAAACAATGCTCAAGGAAAAACAAATTTACTTGAAGCTTTATATATGATGTCCATGGGTAAATCTTTTAGAACCAATCGGGATCATGATATGATAAGATTTAATGAACAAAAAGCCTTTATAAAAACTTTATGTATAAAAGAAGACTCACAACTTAACATAGATATTACATTGGATCAAACCCAAAAAAAAATAATTAAAAAAAATGGTTTAAAGTTAATAAGAAACACGGAAATTTTGAATCATATATACATGGTGGTTTTTTCACCAGAAGATCTAAAAATTGTAAAAGAAGGGCCTGAAAAAAGAAGAAATTTTATAAATAGAGAACTTTGTCAAATAAAACCTTTGTATTATCATAATTTATATAAATACAGTAAAGTTTTATTACAAAGAAATGCGTTTTTAAAAGATTATAAATATGAAAAGTATGATAAAAACATGTTAGATGTTTGGAATAAAGAAATCATCCGTTATGGCTTACATCTTGTTAAAAAAAGAAAAGAATTTATAAACAAATTGAATCTATTGAGTCAAGAAATACATAAAAATATTACAAATGGTGAAGAAAACATTGAATTATTCTATGAATCTAATGTTTTTCAAAACACAGAAAATTTAATACAAGAAGATATTTATATTAAAAAATTAGAAGAAAGTATAAAAACAGATTTTTATCGAGGAAATACAAAAATAGGACCACATAAAGATGATATTAGAATCATGGTTAACGATAAAGATGTAAGATATTTTGGATCGCAAGGACAGCAAAGAACAGCTTCTTTATCCTTAAAGCTCGCTGAGATAAAATTAATATATGAAGAAACAGAAGAAGTTCCCATATTACTATTGGATGATGTTTTATCAGAACTTGATAGCTCAAGACAAAAATATTTGATAAATTCCTTAAAAGATGTCCAATTATTTATTACAACAACAGAAATAAGTGAATTTTTAAAAGAAAGCTTAAAAGAAAACTATATATTTGAAGTGAGCAATGGAAAAGTTAAAAGAGGAGAACTCTAATATAGATATAAGAAAATTTTATAAAAATGTAATTATCCAATAACTGCTTTCCACCATAGTATATTATAAGAGGTGATAAGAATGGCAGTTATTTTAGTCTATAACAATGACACAAATGCAATAGAAAGGTATCAAAGAAACGAAAACGATATAATGCCTTATGTTTATAACAACAGCCTTACAGTAAATGAATTTAGAGGCTCTTCAAATGCAAATCTTTTATGGACAGATAAAAGAACCATGGAAACCTGGAGTCGTTTCCGAGATTTTTATGGTGCAGCAATACCAGTAGGTTTTGCTTTTAAGAGAATTTGGGAAGGTGGACATAGCCCTCAATCTCAACATTATGCTGGAACAGCCTTGGATGTAGGTCAGGCTTTAGCACCGGCACAAAGAAATAGACTGAGACAAAGAGCCATTGATTTTGGACTCTGGAGTTATGTGGAACCGGCTTATCTCACCCCAACATGGGTGCATATGGATAAAAGAAATCTGAATCCAGCTTGTGTCAGTGGGTATCCTTTATTAAGATTAGGAGATGCAAGTAGTTATGTACTTATTCTCCAAGATGCATTAAATGCTTTGGGGTATACGGGTTCAGGTTTAGATGGTGTTTTTGGTAGTGGGACTGATGCTGCAGTTAGAAGATTTCAACAATCATTTGGTATTCCTGCTGATGGAATTGTGGGATGCGTTTCTTGGACACTGTTAACTCAATCAGCCAGAGGTATTGGTCAAACGGCAACAGTTGTAAATCCATAAGTAATAAAGATTATTTCAAAAAAATGGATAGAGATAAGTAAAAAGACAGAAGATATTTCTGTCTTTAGCTATATAACGAGTTTAAAACGTATATAGAAAGTTTAAATCTTGCTCATATTGAAGAAAAACCGATTTAGTAATATTTTTTTATCAAAAGACTAAAAATACTTTAAAAAGTTATATTAAAAGATTATAATAGTATAAGTGTCCTGATGTAATATATAAAGATAGACGATAAAAGAGGTGATCCATTATGACAATTGATAAAATAAAGAGATACGATGCAGAAGATATACAAGTACTGGAAGGATTAGATCCTGTTAGAAAAAGGCCAGGTATGTATATAGGCTCTACAGGGGCAAGAGGTCTTCATCACTTAGTATATGAGATTGTAGATAATAGCATTGATGAAGCACTTGCAGGTTACTGTAAAAATATAAATATTATGATACATAACGACAACTCCATAACTGTTGAAGATGATGGCAGAGGCATGCCTGTGGATCTACATCAAAAAATGAATAAACCTGCTGTAGAAGTCATTCATACAGTGCTTCATGCAGGAGGAAAATTTGGTGGCGGGGGATATAAAGTTTCAGGAGGGCTACATGGCGTTGGTGCGTCGGTAGTTAACGCATTATCTGAGTGGATGATTGTGGAAATTAAAAGAAACAATAAAATATACAGACAAACTTATTCAAGAGGAATTACCACATCTGAGCTTGAAGTAGTAGGAGAAACTAAGAAAACAGGTTCTAAAACCATTTTCATGCCAGATAGTCAAATATTTGAAGAAATAGATTTTAACTTTTCCACAATTGAATACAGAATCAGAGAAATGGCTTTTCTTAATAAAGGGGTTAAAATCACTTTAAAAGATGAAAGAGAATATCAAAAGAAAACAGAGACCTTTTATTATGAAGGGGGCATTAAAGAATTTGTGCTTCATCAAAACAAAAATAAGGATGCCATACATAAAGATGTCATCTATTTTGAAGTTAAAAAAGAAGAACATGAAGTCGAAATCGCCTTGCAGTATACAGATCGGTATAGTGAAAATATTTTTACTTTTGCAAATAACATAAATACGCAAGAAGGTGGCACACACCTTATTGGTTTTAAATCTGCTCTTACCAGAGTTATTAATGATTATTCAAAGCGAAATAATATCATCAAAAGCAATGAAGAAAGCTTAACAGGAGAAGATGTCAGAGAAGGACTTACAGGGATTATTTCCGTTAAATTGACGGAACCACAATTTGAAGGACAAACAAAAACAAAACTTGGAAATAGTGAAATAAGGGGATTTGTAGAAACAAACACCAATGAATATTTGCAAATGTTTTTAGAAGAAAATCCACAACAAGCAAAGCAAATTATTGAAAAATGTGTAAAAGCTTCCAGAGCAAGAGAGGCTGCACGAAAAGCAAGAGAATTAACCAGAAGAAAAGGTGTTTTAGATGGTTTATCTCTACCAGGAAAGTTGGCAGATTGTTCAGAAAAAGACCCTGCTTTAAGTGAAATCTTTATTGTAGAAGGGGATTCTGCTGGAGGTTCTGCAAAACAGGGACGAGATAGAGGAAGACAAGCCATTCTTCCTTTGCGTGGTAAAATAATGAACGTTGAAAAAGCAAGATTAGATAAAATATTAAGCTCCGATGAAATTAAAAACATGATTACCGCTTTTGGTTGCGGTGTCGGGAATGATTTTAATTTAGAAAAATTAAGATATCATAAAATTATTATTATGACAGATGCAGACGTGGATGGGGCGCACATTAGAACTTTGTTACTAACATTTTTTTATCGATATATGGCGCCGCTTGTAGAAAATGGACATGTCTACAGTGCTATGCCACCGTTATATAAGGTGAAAAAAGGAAAAAAAGAAGAATACGTTTATTCTGATAGAGAGCTGGATAAGCTGTTAACTGAAATGGGGAGGCAAGGGGTTTCTCTTCAACGCTATAAAGGATTAGGGGAGATGAATGCTGAACAACTTTGGGATACCACTATGAATATTGAGGATAGAACACTCATCCAAATAACAATAGATGATGCAGCAGCAGCAGATGAAATTTTTACGACTTTAATGGGAGACAAAGTTCCTCCACGTAAAAAATTTATTGAAGATAATGCCAGATATGTTTCTAATCTGGATGTTTAAGGAGGAACAAAAATGAGTAGAGATTTAATAGAGAACAGTAGAATAATACAATTAGATATCAATGATGAAATGAAAAAATCCTATATTGATTATGCCATGAGTGTTATTGTTGGAAGGGCACTTCCAGATGTCAGAGATGGATTAAAACCTGTACATAGAAGAATTTTATATGCCATGCATGAATTGGGATTATCTCCAGATCAACCTTTTAGAAAATCAGCGCGTATCGTCGGGGATGTATTGGGTAAGTACCACCCTCATGGAGATACCTCCGTTTATGATGCTATGGTTAGAATGGCTCAAGATTTTTCCATAAGATACTTATTGGTAAATGGACATGGAAACTTTGGCTCAGTAGATGGCGACAGTGCGGCTGCTATGAGATATACCGAAGCCAAAATGACAAAGTTAGCGGCTGAAATGATAAAAGATATTAATAAGAATACCGTTGATTATATACCCAATTTCGATGAAACCCTAAAGGAACCAACGGTCATGCCTGCAAAATTCCCGAATCTTCTTGTAAATGGGTCAAATGGAATTGCGGTTGGAATGGCTACATCCATTCCCCCTCATAATCTTGGAGAGGTTATCGATGCTACAGTTAAAATAATAGATGATGAAGAGGCGACTATTGAGGATGTCATTTCAATCATTAAAGGACCGGACTTTCCTACTGGTGCAACGATTTTAGGTAAAAACGGGATTAAGGATGCCTACAGAACAGGGCAAGGGAAAGTAATCGTAAGATCTAAAGTTGAAATAGAAGAAACAAGTAAAGGCAGAGAACATATTATTGTAAAGGAAATCCCATATCAAGTCAATAAATCAAGGGTTATTGAAAAAATTGCAGAGCTTGTAAGGGATAAAAAAGTTGAAGGCATATCGGATCTTAGAGATGAATCCGATAGAAAAGGGATGCGTATCGTTATTGAATTAAAAAAAGATGCGAACCCCAATATTGTCTTAAATAGGCTTTATAAACATACACAGCTCCAAGATACTTTCAGTATCATCTTATTGGCTTTAGTCAATGGGGAACCAAAAATATTAACTTTGTATGAAATGATCTATCATTATCTCATGCATCAAAAGGATATCGTTACGAAAAGAACCCAATATGATTTAGAAAAAGCAGAAGACAGAGCACATATATTAGAAGGATTAAAGATTGCGCTGGACAATATAGATCAAATTATTGCCTTAATAAGAAAAGCGGATAGTGTTGCAGAAGCGAAAGAAAATTTAATGGGTTCTTTTGAACTTTCGGAAAAGCAGGCACAGGCGATCTTAGATATGCGGCTGCAAAAATTGACGGGTCTTGAAAGAGATAAAATTGAGCAAGAATTTGCGGAGCTTGTAAAGATGATAGAAGAATTTAGAAGAATTCTCTCAGATGAAAAGCTTTTGATGAGCATCATAAAAGAAGAGTTATTAGAAATAAAAGAAAAATATCAAGACGAAAGACGTACCGAAATTGTTGCAAGTCTTCAAGAAATAGAAGATGAAGATTTAATTCAAGAAGAAGATATCGCCATTACCCTTACCCATTTAGGCTATATTAAAAGATTGCCCTCTGATACATATAAGCTTCAACGAAGAGGTGGAAAAGGAATTACCGGTTTAACAACAAGAGAAAATGATTTTGTTAAACAATTAATATTGACGTCTACACATAATTTCTTATTGTTCTTTACGAATATAGGAAAAGTATACAGAATGAAAGCTTATGAAATACCTGATGCTAAGAGACAGGCAAGAGGCGTTGCTATTGTAAATCTATTAAATTTAGCTCAGGGAGAAAGAGTAACCGCTGTCATTCCTATAAAAACATTTGAAAAAGAAAAGTATCTGGTTTCGGTAACACAAAAAGGCGTTATAAAGAAAACAGATCTTGCACAATTTGATACTTCAAGAAAAACAGGTATTATTGCTATAAAACTGAAGGAAGATGATCAATTAATCAGTGTTAAGCAAACCACTGGAAATAGTGAAGTAATTGTGGTGACAAAAAAAGGTAAATCTATTTGCTTTAAAGAAACAGATGTTAGAGATATGGGCAGAACAGCTGCCGGTGTTAGAGCCATCATCTTAAATAAAAAAGATGAAGTTGTGGCTATGGAAGTGTTTGAGATGGATGTTGTAGGAGAAACAGAATACTTATTAGTGGCAACGGAATTGGGATATGGTAAAAGAACCCACTTAAATGAATATAAGATACAAGCAAGAGGTGGAAAAGGGATTCTCACCTATGACAAAGATAAGTTGAAAAAAACAGGAGACTTAATAGGGGCAGCAGTAGTGCAAGATGAAGATGAAATCATGCTTATTAATTCTGATGGTGTTATTATCCGTTTAAATGTAAATGAAATATCTAAATTTGGTAGAGCAACACAAGGGGTTAAATTAATGCGTGTTTTGGAAAATGGGAATCTTATTTCTCTCGCCAAGGTCATCACCACAGTAGCTATTAGTGGAGATGAAGAAGATGATGATCAGGAACAAATATCAGTTGATCTAAAAATGGATTAAATAGAGAAACATAATGATGAATTGTAACCATTTGGTCCCTTTGGGACCAAAACTTTTTTAAATTCTATTTTATTATGAAAAAAAATGGGTATATATTAATTGTCATTACAAGGAGGTTATTTAAAATGACTTTGGAACTAAAAAGTATCTTTAATAATCAGTTAAATCAGTGGGTTATTGAGGTTCAAGGTGAGATTGATGTTTTCACAGCAAAAGATTTCAGAGAAGAACTGATTAGAACTTACAATGAAAAACAAGAAAATATTATTCTTGATTTTGGCAACCTTAATTATCTAGACAGTACGGGTTTAGGTGTCATTATAGGCGCTTATGGGAGAATGAAAGAACAGGGAAAAGAAATCTCCATTAAGAATGCAAAGTCGAATATATTAAAACTTATGACCATAACGGGTTTGGACAAGATACTAATCAAATCAAATTGTTAGTAATTTGGTAAAACAAACAGAAGGAGAGAAAGAAATGGTCGATTTATTAAAATTCTCTATTCCCGGAAAACCGGATTATGTAGGAGTTGTTCGCTTGGCAGTTTCATCTGTTGCCAATAGAGCAGGTTTTGATATCGAAGCGATAGAAGATATAAAAGTTGCTGTATCAGAAGCTTGTAACAATGCTATTCTTCATGGAATTCATGAAAATTGTTGTAATTACGAAGTAGCTTGTTTTTTAGATGAAAAAAAACTAACCATAGTAATTGATGACCAAGGGGAAGGATATAATACCATTGACTACTTGGAGCCAGATCTAAAACATCCGAAAGAAGGCGGTTTAGGGATTTTTATTATTAAAACTCTCATGGACGAGGTAGAAATAATGTCAGATAAAATAAAAGGGACTACGATCAAGATGACAAAATATATTTAATTGAGGGTGTTGTAATGAATATAAGGGATTTGTCTGAAAAAAGCATATCTGACAGTTCAAATGTAGAGTTATTTATGAAATACAAAGAAACCAAAGACATAGAAATAAGAAATGAATTAATTCAAAGATATCTCTATATAGCAGATATACTTGTAAAAAAATATGTTAATAAAGGGATTGAATATGATGACTTATACCAAGTGGCATCACTTGGATTAATTCAAGCTGTTGAAAGATATGATTTGGGAAAAGGTTTTGAATTTGGAAGCTTTGCAACCCCAACTATTTTAGGAGAAATCAAAAGATATTTTAGAGATAAGGGATGGGCGATTCGCGTCCCCAGAAGGTCACAAGAAATATCCCAAAAGCTTCAGAGCGCAAAAGAAAAACTTTCTCAAGAATTACAACGAACACCAAAGGTATCAGAACTGGCAGTATACTTAGATACCACAGAGGACGAAATTTTGCAAGCCATGGAGGCCTCATCGGTTTTTGAAATAAACTCCCTTAACCAAAAATATGATAATGATGGAAGTGATAGGGATTTAAAATTAGAGGAAGCTTTAGGGGTAGGAGACCATAATTTTAGGAGACTTGAGAACCAGGATATGATAAAAAAGGTTTTAGCATTGATGCCCCATGTAGAAAAAGAAGTTTTTGTACAAAGATTCTTGCAAGAGAAGACTCAAGGAGAAATTGCAAAAATGATGCAGGTATCACAAATGACTATTTCAAGGATGGAAAAGAAAATCATTAACCGTTTTAAAGATGAGATGGTAAAGATTGAGATGTGACAACTTCCTTCTATTCTAAGGGAAGTTTTTACTTGTTTTTTGAATAGAAAGAATCTATTATAGATAATATAAAAAACGGAGACGGAGGAGATTAAAATGAAAAGAGCCTTTTCCGGTGTTCAGCCCACAGGAAACATACATATAGGCAATTATATTGGTGCATTGAAACAATTTGTCCAACTGCAAAATGAAATGGAGACAGTTTACTGTATTGTTGACCTCCACTCCATTACAGTTCCTCAGAACCCAAAAGAACTCCAAGAACATACATTGGATGTTGCAGCTTTATATCTTTCGGTAGGACTAGACCCAAAAAAATCTATTATTTTTGTTCAATCTACTGTACCTGCTCATGCAGAATTAGCATGGATTTTAACCTGCAATTCATATACAGGAGAGCTCAGTAGAATGATACAGTTTAAAGATAAAAGTAAGGAAAAAGAATCTGCGCCTACAGGGCTATTTACATATCCATTATTAATGGCAGCGGATATTTTGCTATATGATGCTCAGTATGTACCAGTTGGAAATGATCAAAAGCAACATATTGAACTGACAAGAGATTTAGCAGAACGATTTAACAACAAATATGGAGATACATTTGTTGTTCCTGAATATAAGGGGACAAAAGTAGGCGCTCGAATAATGGCCCTAGATGATCCTACTAATAAAATGAGTAAAAGTGCTGAAAACGAGCATAGTCGAATCTCCTTATTGGATACGCCTTCTAAAGTCAAAAAATCTATTATGCGGGCAACCACAGATTCAGATAATGAAATAAGATTTGATGAAGAAAACAAACCGGGAATTAGCAATTTACTAGCAATCTATAGTGTTTTTTCTGGGTTAGATATAAAAGAAATTGAAAGAAAATATGCAGGTTGTGGATATGGACAGTTAAAGAAGGATTTGGTAGAAGTGGTTAACGATTCTTTGGTGGATATTCAAAAAAAATATTTTGAAATCAGAAAATCCGACGAATTATTAGAGATTTTAAGAGAAGGCACAAAAAAAGCACAAAATATTTCTGAAGAGACCATGATAAGAGTAAAAGAAAAGATTGGGTTAGTAAGACTATAATTAAAAGAGCAATAAGTAAGGCATTCCTAAAGTATAAGAGGAGTGCTTTTTTTATCCTTTACAAAAAAGCATCTTTTAAGATACTATTATAAGTACGGATAAAGATATATGGAGAATCAAGAGGAGGAAAAGCATGAATGAACTTACGACTTCAATAGATCAATTTGTTAATTATAGCGATGTAAACAAAATAGTGGCGGCTTCCATTGTATTTTTATTTTTTCTTTTACTAAGGAAAATCTTTTCAAAATATATTATTAAAATACTCCTTAAACTCAGCAAAAAAACTTCCACGGAAGTAGATGATATTTTAATTGAATCCTTTCAAAAACCACTAAATGGATTGTTTGTTGTAATAGGTATTTTTATTGCGGTAACTATTTTGCCACTAAACTTAGAGATTAAGACAACCGTTTTTATATTCTCCAGGTCAACAATCATTATTCTCATTGCATGGGGTATAAACAGTTTTTTAAACGCTTCTACATTCCTATTTTTTGGAATGCAAAAGAGAGTGGGTTTAGAATTAAATCAAGCAGTAGTTCCTTTTATTTCAAAAATATTGAAAGTTCTCTTAATTGCTTTGGCAGGTGTTTTAGTAGTCAGTGAATTGGGATATGATATATCTGGATTCATTGCAGGCCTTGGATTAGGAGGGTTAGCATTTGCTTTGGCAGCACAAGATACAGCAGGAAACATCTTTGGCGGAATCATAATCTTACTGGACAAGCCCTTTACAGTAGGAGACTGGATTCTTTCTCCCAGCGTAGAAGGTGTTGTTGAGGAAATCAACCTAAGAAGTACACGTGTAAGAACTTTTGCACAATCAGTGGTAGTCATGCCCAATTCAAAACTCACCAACGAACCCATTACCAATTGGAGCAAAATGGGGAAAAGACGCGTAACCTTCAATGTTGGAGTCACTTACAGTACACCAAGAGAGGTTCTAAAAGAATGTGTTAAAAAAACAACAGCCATGTTAGAGGCGCATCCCGATGTCCATAAAGAAACGATTATGGTTAGATTTGATAGTTTTAACAACAGTAGTTTAGATATATTTGTATACTTTTTTACAAATACTACCCAATGGGAAGAATTCTTAAGAGTTAAAGAAGATGTGAATTATAAAATTATGGAAATCATCGAAAACGAAGGGACAAGCTTTGCTTTTCCAAGTAGAAGTATTTATATTGAACAAATGCCAAATAATAATAAAGAGTAAGAAAAGATAGATGAAAGATAGATAAAAGATAATAGATAAGAGATAATAGTTAATGAAAGTTTTGCTAAAGCAAAACTATTAATTATACAATGGAGATTTTGAGAAATCAAAATCCTCGTTAACTATTATCTATTAATTGTTATCTATTATCTGCATTTTATAATCCTTGGAGGTAAGAATGAAAGATTTGGATCATATTAGGAAGACCATTAATACTTATGATGAAGAGATTATTGAAACGTTAGTTTTACGTTTTGAGGCCGTAGAAAAGGTTGCAGAAATAAAAAAAGAAAAAAACCTATCTATTTTCGATGGAAAAAGGCAAGAGGACATTATAAAAAGTATTCAGCTTAGAGAAATTTCTTATGTAAACGAAATAACGGCCATTTATAAAAAAATAATGAAAGAAAGTAGAAAACGTCAATCTCAAATATTGCTTCCGTCTAAAATTTTTATTGTGGGATTTATGGGAGCCGGAAAATCTACAGTGGGGAGCCTCCTTTCAGAAACAACAGGTTTCAACTTTATAGATACAGATATCCTCATAGAAGAGATGACCCAAATGAAAGTGTCTGAGATTTTTAAGAGCAAAGGAGAGAAACATTTCAGGGAATTAGAAACAGATGTTTTAAACAAAATCCACAAAGAGGCATACAACATCATTGCTTGTGGGGGTGGCATTGTTATAAAAGAAGAAAACAGAAAAATATTAAAAGAGATGGGGAAAACAGTATTTCTTAATGGCTCCATTGAAGTTATGATGAGCAGAATAGAAGACGACAATCATCGACCCTTAACAATTCCTTTCAACAATATAAGCCCAAAGAAAAAGTATGAAGCCTTTAAAGATATTTTAGACAAAAGGATGAGATTTTATGAGGAGACAGGAGATCTCATCATAAATATAGACAATAAAAAGCCAGAAGAGATTGTAGATGAAATATTAAAAAAGCTCATTGAATAAGATGTATTATTTCGTCTGAAGCTTGTCAAGGGTATCACCAATAATGGATTGGACTTTCTCGGAGAGATTATTAGCTTCTTCTTTTGATAAGCCTTGTGTCTTTATGGGATCATGAATGATAAAATCTACTTTTCCTGAAGCAACCCGTTTATTTAATTCGAAAAGCTTATAAGAACCACTTATTGTAATAGGAACAATGGGCACTTCAGATTTAATGGCCAAACGAAGACTGCCTTTTTTAAAATCTGACATTTCATCACATTTGCTCCGAGTTCCTTCTGGAAAGATTACTAAAGAATACCCGTCCTTTAATAGGGAGATCCCTTGTTGTATGGCTTTTAGTGATTGACGAGGATCTTCTCGGTCTATAAAGACACTTTTAATAAGTGCGATCCATTTATTAAAAATAGGAAGGCGCTCTAAGTCAGATTTAGCCACAAAGCCCATTTGCTTATTTAAAGTGGAAAAGAAAATAGGAATATCAAACAGGCTCTGATGGTTACTGACAAATAAAACGGCGCCTGTAGGAACTTTTTCTATTCCAGTCATATTGACTGTCGCATTTGCTTTTTTCAATAAAGCTTTTCCCCAATCATGTGATACTTTTCTAATTTCATCTATTTGTATTAATTGATTTCCTTCAGATTCTAATTTTTTTATTTTTAAATATTTAGGAGTAAGTTTAAATAAATACCAATAAAAATAGATACCGAAAGCAAGATTTTTTAACATGTCTGTCACTCCTTTATTTTAATATTTAAATGATACCATAAAAAAATATGAGGTGCACCAAAAAAAGAAGGGCTTTATATTAAAGCTTAAAATTTACTAGAATTAAAGTAGAATTATTTCTCTGATTTAAGAAAATAATAAAAAAACTAGAGAATTACTTGAAATGATAACACAGTATGGTATAATGATACGGCATCGATATGCTCTCTGCTCTGTTAATCAGAGCCATTATTGTCCATAGGGAGGTGAGAAAATGAAAAAATACGAAGTGCTGTTTATTATTGATTCAGCGTTGGAAGATGAGAAAAAAGATGCGGTAGTAGAAATGGCCAAAGAGACAATTTCTACTGACGGTGAGGTTGAAAAGGTTGATGTATGGGGAAACAAGAAATTAGCATACACCATACAAAAGAAAAACGAAGGATATTATGTTTTAATAACATTTAAAGCTGGAAAAGATCTTCCAAAGGAATTAGATAGAAAACTAAGAATTTCTGATGAAGTATTGAGATATCTTATCGTCAATAAAGAAGAGAAATAAAATGGGTGGTGGATTAGATGAATAGTGTTATATTAATAGGCAGATTGACTAAAGATCCAGAGCTTCGATATATTCCAAATAGTGGAACAGCAGTTACGAATTTTACTGTTGCTGTAGACAGGCCTTTTTCAAAAGAAAAAATAGCTGACTTTTTTAGAGTAGTTGTTTTTGGAAAGTCTGCTGAAAATTGTTCCAACTATTTATCTAAAGGAAGACTTGTTGGTGTTTCTGGAAGATTGCAAAACAATAATTATGAAACACAAACAGGGGAAAAACGCTATACAACTGAAGTCATTGCAGAAAGGGTAGAGTTTTTAGAGCCTAAGAATAAGCAAAAAAGCGACAGCTATGCTAATGAAAAGGATGATGATAACTTGCCTGAAGGATTTCAGACTTTAGAAGAGGATGACGATGAAATTCCATTTTAATAGACAACTTTTAAGTAAGGAGGGAAAAAAGCCTAGTGAAAAGACGAATTAGAAAAAAGAAAGTATGTTTGTTCTGTACAGATAAAATCGATACAATTGACTATAAAGATTTGGATAAATTAAAAAAGTATGTTACGGATAGAGGTAAAATTTTACCTAAAAGAATTACAGGTACTTGTGCGACACACCAAAGAGAATTAACAAAAGCAATTAAAAAAGCAAGAATGGTTGCACTTCTTCCTTTTACACAGGATTAGTAAGAATAAGTATTTAAAAGAAGCGATTCTCGCTTCTTTTTGATATTTCAAAGGGTTAAATTAAGTTACAATCCTATTAATTGGTAAGATAATCCTTACATAGTCATGATAAATGAGGTGATGGTCCTGAACATTAATAGAAGTACCAAAGGGCTTACGGAGTCCGCTATTATTACAGCAGTTATTTGTGTTTTGGGAATAGCAGGCATGTATATTCCATTTTTAGGGATGCTCTTGTTTATAGTTCCCACGCCATTAATTGTTATTGGAAAGAAATATGGTGTTAAGTATTCCATAATGTCTCTTGTTGCAGCATCTGTTGTTATGATCAGCTTTTCAAGTCCTGTTACATCCATACTTGTTATTGCTTTGCCTGGAATCCCTGCTTTAGTGACAGGCGTCTTGATGAGAAGAAAAATTTTGCCGTATTATATTCTTGCGGCTACTACAATTGCTGGTATTGGCGTAACTGTTTTTTCTTTTTTTATAGCTTCCAAACTTCTAGGGGTTTCTATTATTGACAACATGCAAGAAATGTTTAAACAATCCGTTAATATTCAAGAATACATGTATTCTATAATGGGGGTAAATTCAGAATCTTTGGAACAGGCCAATGAGATGATGAAGATGTTGAGCGATATGGTTGTTGTTATCATTCCATCAGCTATTATAATGGCAGCATTTTTTTCAAGCTATGTTAATTACACTTTGGCAACTTATATATTGAGAAGAACAGGATATAAGGTAGAGAGCCTTAAGCCTTTTAGATATTTCAAATTATCAAAAAGTGCCCTTCGAGGAATCATGGTTATTGCACTTTTATCTATGGTAGCAGGATATTTAAATATAGTTGACCAGGAAGTCTTAATAACAAATGTTTACCTTTTAGGCCAACTGGTCTTTATTATCGGAGGCTTAGCGGTGGTTGCCTATTATTTAAATTATTATAAGATCAATAAACCTTTAAAGGTTGTAGTTATGGTGTTTTTAGTCCTGACAAAAGTTGGAGGGATGGTACTTTTAATTACTGGCATCTTGGATATCTTTATAGATATAAGAAAATATAAAGAGGAAAATGGGGCAAACCCTTAAAAAATTATGATATAATATTGATTGGTATCTCTTGTTACGGAGGTAAAGAAAATGAAAAATACAGTATTGAAGATATTACTTATGCCTAATACAAGAATATATTTATGGACCCTTGGAATATTTATTATCATTATTGCATTCTACAACTATTTTTTAGGGGTTGCGGCTACATTTTTATTGTTATATATGATTTATTATAATTGGAAAATTGAGCACAATAGAAAGCGACTATGGACAGAATATATAGAGAACATTACTGAAGAAATTGATAGGACATCTCGTCAAGCTTTACTGAATTTACCAATGCCATTAACGGTGATAGAAATAGATGGCACCATCATATGGTATAATGCGAAGTTTGTTGAAATATCCAATCAAACAGATTTATTGAATAGAAATATTGAGGAAGTTGTTCCAGGATTAAAGATACGCGAGCTCATCAGTAAAGATGAAAAGGACAGGCAAATACAGATTCCCATCCAAGATAAAACATATAAAATGACCTGTAACGTTGTTAAGAACACAGAAGATGATAATTACAGTATTGTCTTGTACTGGTCCGACATAACAAATTATGAGAATTTGAAAACATTATACAATGATGAAAAAACCATCGTGAGCTATATATATATAGATAATTATGAAGATGTCCTACAAAGCTCTTCTATTGAGAGAAGGTCATTGCTTGCTGTTGAAATAGATAAAATTATTCGGGTTTGGGCAACAAGAATCAATGCTTGTGTTACAAAATATGACGACGATAAATATATGATTATCTTTGAAAATAAGCATCTTGAAAAACTTGAAGCCAAGAAGTTTACTATTTTAGACGAAGTAAGGGAAATAGAAACCGATTCAGATTTTCCCGCAACACTAAGTATTGGAATAGGTGTTGGTGGAAAAACCCCTATACAACAAGCTGAGTTTGCAGTGGCAGCATTAGACTTAGCACATGGTAGAGGCGGCGATCAAACAGTTATTAAAAAGATTAATAAGATAGAATATTATGGAGGAAAATCTCAAGTTGTTGAGAAACGGAACAAAGGCAAATCTAGAATAATGGCGCATGCTATTCGACAACTTATAGATCAATCTTCAAATGTTTTTATTATGGGTCATCAATTCCCAGATATGGATTGCTTAGGAGCGGCTATTGGAATCCACCGTATGTCTGCAAATAGAAATAAAGAGGCTTTCATTATTTTAGATTCAGTCAATGAAGGCATTGAAACACTATATGATATGATTAAAACCAACAAGAATTATAATTTCATTACAAATGAAACAGCATTAGCCACAGTAGGAAAGGATACACTTCTTGTGGTTGTAGATACCCACCGGCCAAGCTATACCCAGTGCCCGGACATTTTATCTATGACCGATAAAATCGTTGTAATTGACCATCACAGAAAGATGGAAGAAAATATTGATACGGCAGTACTATCCTATATGGAACCTTACGCTTCCTCAACTTGTGAGCTTGTGACAGAGATTCTTCAATATATGGGAGACAAAAAAGAAGTGGATAAACTTGAGGCAGAATCACTTTTAGCTGGAATCACAGTGGATACCAAAAACTTTTCATTTAAAACCGGTGTTAGAACCTTTGAAGCAGCCTCTTGGCTCAGAAGAATTGGTGCAGATACCACAAATGTTAAACAACTCTTTCAAAGTGATATGGAAGTTTTTGTCGCAAAAGCCGAAATCATTAAAAATGCAAAACGATTGGCAAAAAGCATTGCGATTTCCGTATACGATGTAAAATATAATAATGCGAATATTATTATTGCCCAAGCCGCTGATGAGCTTCTTGAAATCAAAGGGATAACGACGTCCTTTGTTATTGGTGCCAACCAAAAAGGAGATGCCATTATTAGTGCTCGGTCGTTGGGAGATATTAATGTCCAAGTCATTATGGAAAAAATGGGCGGTGGCGGTCATTTAACCATGGCGGGCGCTCAGATTAATAAACCTATTAAAGAGGCAGAACAGGAATTGACAGAAATAATTAAAGAATTTATAAAAGAGGGGGATTAACAGATGAAGATAATTTTAATTAAAGAAGTTAAAAAACTTGGAAAAGTTGGCGATATTGTAGAAATTAGTGATGGATATGCAAGAAATTTTCTTTTTCCAAGAGGATTAGCTAAAGAAGCAACTCAAGGAAATGTGAAAGAGTTAGAACAACGGAAAGCGGCGAAAGAAAAGAAAAGCAGTGAAGAGAAAAAAAGAGCCGAAGACTTAGCTGAGAAAATTAGCTCATTCACAGTTCAACTAAAAACCAAGGGTGGAGAAACAGGACGTTTATTTGGTTCTATTACCTCAAAAGATATAACCGATGCCTTATTGGATCAGTATGGAATTGAAATTGATAAGAAAAAATTAAATCTTACGACTCCTATAAAACAAACAGGGGAATTTAATGTGGAGATTAAAGTATATCCTGAAGTAACAGCTCAAATGAAAGTAATCGTTTCTATATAGGATACATGATTTCAAGTTAATTATTAGGAGTTGATTTTGGATGAGTCAAATGGAAAGAATTCCTCCACATAATACGGATGCCGAAAAATCTGTTCTGGGATCAATCATTTTAGATAAAGGTGCCTTGATTGAAGTCATAGAAGTTCTTAAACCTGAAGATTTCTACAGTCAAATGCATAAAGAAATTTTTGAAGCCATTATTGAATTATACAGAAAAAATGAACCAGTAGATATATTAACTTTGGCAGAAATTTTAAAAAAGAGAAAAACATTAGAAATGGTTGGGGGAAGATCTTATTTAGGACTGTTATCGTCCTCTGTCCCTTCTACGTCTAATGTGGAGTTTTATGCAAAAATTGTTGAAGAAAAGGCAGTATTGAGGAGACTTATTGAAGCCTCTTCGTTAATAATGGATAAAGGATATCAGGAAAAAACAGAAGCGAATGAAGTTTTAGATTTTGCTGAGCAAAAGGTTTTTGACATCTCTCAGAAAAGACAAAAAAAAGGTTTTTCAATCATTAAAGATGTTCTGTGGGAAAATCTAAAAAAAATAGATGAAGCGTCAAAAATGGATGGGAATATGACAGGCCTTACCACGGGGTTTATAGATATCAATTCTAGAACCTCTGGTCTTCAAAAATCAGATTTAATTATGATTGCAGCTCGACCAAGTATGGGGAAAACAGCATTTGCCCTAAATATTGCTCAAAATGCTGCTGTTATGGGAAATGGATCTGTTGCTCTTTTTAGTTTGGAAATGTCAAAAGAACAGCTGGTTCAGCGACTTTTAAGCTCTGAAGCAATGGTAGAAATTCAGAAGATTAGAACAGGAAACCTTGAAACAAAGGAATGGGATAAGATCTATATGGCTATAGATGTTTTGTCAAAGGCAAATATTTACATAGACGATACCCCTGGGATTACAAGCCTTGAAATTAAAAATAAGTGCCGTAGATTAAAGGCGGATAAAGGGTTGGATCTCATAATAATTGATTATTTACAATTAATGTCTGCTGATGGAAAAGCAGAAAGTCGTCAACAGGAAATATCGGTGATTTCTCGCTCTCTGAAAAATTTGGCGAGAGAATTGGATTGCCCTGTCATCACACTTTCCCAGCTATCCAGGGCGCCGGAGCTCAGGGCGGATCATAGACCCATACTATCTGATTTAAGAGAATCCGGCTCTATAGAGCAAGATGCAGACATCGTTATGTTCCTATATAGAGATGAATATTATAATCCTGAAACCACAGAAAAACCCAATATATGTGAAGTTCTTATTGCAAAGCAAAGGAATGGGCCAACAGGAGCCGTAGAACTTACCTGGCTGGGAAAATATACGAAGTTTGCTAATAGCTATAAAGACTCTTAATGCTTTAAGGATAAACTGAATTTAATCTAATAAAGAGCTCATAAGGGGGAAATAGGTTATGAAAAGGATCATGAGAGATACATTAATTGGGGACATCATAGAACTGGACATTAAAACAACTGAAATTCTTAAAAAACATGGTTTAGACTGTTTAGGATGTCCCGCCTCAGAGAGTGAGAGCCTTGCTGAAGCCGCCAAAGGACACGGTGCGAATATTGAAGATATAATTCTAGAGCTTAATCGATATCTTACATTGAATAAAAAAGTATAAAAATTAACAAGTTGTTTAGAAAGCAGGTGTTGTAAATGCCAAGTTTAGTGATAATAGGAACCCAATGGGGAGATGAGGGAAAAGGAAAAATAATAGATTATCTTTCAAAAAAGGCAGATATGGTTGTAAGAGGCCAAGGCGGCAATAATGCAGGACATACAGTTGTTGTAGAAGACAAGAAGTATGCATTACATTTAATTCCTTCTGGTATCTTATATGAAGATACAGTTAACATTATTGGTAATGGTGTAGTAGTGGACCCAGAAGGTTTTTTAAAAGAACTTGATACACTGGAAAGAGAAGGTATAAATACTAGCAAAATAATCATTAGCGATAGAGCACATATTGTATTTCCCTATCATAAAGTTCTAGATGCCCTATCAGAAAAAAGCTTAGGTAAAAATGAAATAGGAACAACAAAAAAAGGAATCGGCCCTTGTTACATGGATAAAATAGAACGAACGGGAATCAGAGCTTGTGACCTTCTTGATGAGAAGGATTTTATTGATAAACTCTCCCAACAAATTGATAATAAAAATATAATAATCGAAAAAATATATGGTGAAAAACCCTTAGAAAAAGAAGAAATATTGAGCCAATATAAGGAATACGCAAAAAAACTCAGACCTTTTATTAAAGACACCACAGTTTTGGTTTATGAAGCACTTGAAAGAGGAGATAAAGTACTTTTTGAAGGTGCCCAGGGTACCTTGTTAGATGTAGATTTAGGAACATATCCTTATGTGACCAGTTCACATCCCACCTCAGGGGGATTTACCATCGGTGCAGGTATTGGCCCCACAATGATAGAAGAAGTATTAGGCATTGCAAAAGCTTATACAACAAGAGTTGGAAAAGGTCCTTTTGTTACAGAAGAAGACAATGAAGCAGGGGATAGAATTAGAAAGGCCGGTCACGAATTTGGAACAACCACAGGGAGACCCCGCAGATGTGGATGGTTTGATGCGGTTATAGTAAAATATGCTGCAAGAACAAATGGTTTAACGGCTATTTCATTAATGCTATTAGATGTACTATCAGGATTCGACACCATAAAAATATGCACGGGATATGATTATGATGGAGAAGTAATCAATCATTTTCCTGCAAGCCTAAAAATCCTTGGTCGCTGCAAGCCAATTTATAAAGAGATGAAAGGTTGGCACGAAGATATTACCAACTGCACAACTTATGATAGACTACCAGAAGAAGCAAAAGCATATATTCTAGCAATAGAAGAAATTGTAGGCGTCCCCATCAAAATGATCTCAGTTGGACCAAAGAGGACTCAGACTATTATTAGGGAAGAGATTTTTTAATGAACAATGAATAATGAACAATGAATAATTAAGGAAAGGATTTTGCTTCAAGCAAAATCCTTTCTAATATAATAAAAGTAAAAGAATTTACCACTCGGTAAATTCTTTTTTTCCTTCATTGTTCATTGTTCATTATTCATTACTCATTACTCATTAGACTTGTCTTCCTTTAGCTTTGCTAAAAAGCATGGGCACTTTTCGCCATTTGCCAAGAGCCCGGTGTCTTTGCATGTTTCGCATTCATAAATCATATTCAAAAAATCCGCGGAATAATTATTTTCTGTTAAGAGAAAGGCCTTTTCCTGACTTAAAGAATTAATTTGTTTTCTCAGTTGTTTGACCTTCTCTTTTGGATCTCCAGTTTGCATCAAAACAACTTTAGAAATAGCAACGCTGGATTTTGATATTTCTTCATCTATAGCTTTAATTCGAGGAATTTCTTCATATATTTTATATCTTCTGGATTCATGGAGTTTTTCATTGTTATTTCTAATGATTTCATATTCATTAAAAATCATTTTAGTATTCTTAATTTTTGTTTTGGTCTTAGAAGAAGTCCTTGAAGAAGGGTCGGCTGGAGCGTTAGGTCCCTTCTCTTTCCAGTTTTTCAAAACACTATTGATGTAATTAATATTTGGGTTAGAAATACCAGATGTTTTCTTACAAGCTTCTAAAATTGCGTCCAAATCAAAGTTCCATTCGTCAAACCACGTATCCATAATCCTTCTCTCTTCTTCAGTAGGGTAACGAAAATTTAAGCCCAAAGCTTTAAGAATTCGTTTATACTTAGAATTTTGGATATCTGTTTTCTCTACATGCTGTTCCAAATCCTCCAGGGTTTGAATTTGACTGTCATGCCAACTTCGGACAATACTGGCAATATATTTGAAACTATTCTTATTCTTTTTATTTATACAATAGGAATACGCTTGGGCAACTAAATCGGGTTTCATTTTATAGGCATCTAACCATTCCAATATCTCAAACATCTCATTACCTTCAAAAGGACGACCAGAAATGCTCTGAATTTCATTAAACATTTGTTTCACATCATTATTCCTCATGGCCACTTCAACGTCTTTTGCAGAATACTTTTTTTTCTTCTGTTGGTCCGTTGGAGAAGACGGTTTATTATTACCAGCAGAAAAAAGCTGTTTTAGGCTAATAAACTCAACAACATAGTCGAATTGGTTGGATTCGGATTTAATGTGTTTCTTGATAACACCCTGCCTCTCCCAATAGTTCCACGCCTTTAAGACGTCTTCTACTTCTAAATTTAAATGCTTTGCAATGGTTTCGTTGGACATGGCATCTGATTGGTCTGCATACATGCGAGCAAAAACATAGACCTTAACATAGTTGCCGTCTGCAAGAGGCATATATTCATTAATAAACATGTTTTCTATCTGGGTATCCATTAGATAAAAATCTATTTTTTCCTTAGTAAAGTTCATGGGCCATACTCCTTAAAAATATATGATTATTTTATTTCTCTATTATATCATAATAAAGAAAATAAAAATGACATAGACTTTTTTTGATTTAATCTCAAATTATGATTAAAAAATGCAAAATAATGTTGTATAATAATATAGTCATAAATAAAATGAAGAATAGTTGGTGGGACAATGAATCATTTTGAAAAATTTAATGATAAAATAAATAAATATATATCTAACCAAAAAGAGGATCGAGAGCGGTATAACCAGCTAAAGGAGACATTAAAGAAAAGGACACAAGCCCATTATCTTCAAGAGATGCATAAGGAAAATCAAGCATCTGCTTCGGAAAAACGAAAACGGAAATTAGAAGGAAAAGCAATTCTTAAATCTAAGGCAATCATAGAAAAACCCATTCAAGTCCTAAAGAATATGTTTTCTTTTACACATGAAAATATAAAGTGTCTATATTCTTTTAAAAAACTTCCAAATATCAATAAATCAGTAAAGATTAAAATATTTGCCAGTGTTTTTTTAACTTTGGTTATTCTTTTTTCGTCTCTTTATATCATGGACAACCTTACAGCCTATAAGGTCATATTCAATGGCGAGGAAATTGGTGTTGTGAGAGATCCAGAAAGTGTGTTGTATCTCACAGAATTATTAGATGATAAACTGGATATTGTTTATAACGCAGATGTGCATATTAGAAACGAGGCCTTTGATTTTGAAAAAGTAAGAGGCTTAAATATCAAGCTAACTTCAGATGATGAGCTTTTAGATTACTTTACTTATTTTTCTAATCTCGAAGCAATAGGCTATTCGGTCCTTATAAATGACAAGGAAGTCGCTATGTTCTCAAAAAAGAAAGAGGCGGAAAAATTCCTTGATGAAATAAGAAATGTTTATATAGAGAAGGAAGAAGAGACCATCGAGTATGAAAAAGTCTATTTTCTTGAAAATGTAACCATTGAAGAGAAAGAAACGGCTATTTCCTCACTTAGCAATTATGATGCTGCTCTTACATATGTCCTTAAAGGAACCACAGAAGAGAAGATCTATAAAGTAAAAAAGGGAGAGAATTATTGGACCATTGCTGATAAATATAATATTACACCAGAGGAACTTGAGGCGGCCAATCCGTCCATACACCCAGATAAAATTCAAATAGGGCAAGAGATTAGTTTGATCGTACCAAAACCTTTAATTACTGTGGTCAGTCTTGAAAAGAGGAAGTATTATGAAAAAATACCCTATGAGATTTCATATGAAAATACAGGCGCTCTTTTTAAAGGAGAAAACGCAATTAAAAAAAGTGGAAAGAGCGGGAAAAGAGAAATTTTAGCTGAGATAGAGAGACAAAATGGAATTGAAGTATCTAGAACAGAAATAGAGTCTAAAATAATAGAAGAACCAGGAACCCAAGTTGTATTAGTAGGAACTAAAAAATTACCACCTTTAATAGGAACCGGTTCTTTTGATCAGCCAGCAAGAGGAACGCTCACCTCCCGATATGGTATTAGATGGGGTAGAATGCATACTGGGATAGATATTGCAGCATCAACTGGGACGACCATTAGAGCAGCTGATGGAGGGGTCGTCACTTATACCGGTTGGAAAGGCAACTATGGTCTTGTGGCTATTGTTGACCATGGTCAAAATAAATCAACACTATATGCACATTGTAGTAAGATACTGGTAACAAAAGGGAACAAAGTATATAAGGGTCAAAAGATAGCGGAAATTGGAAGTACCGGAAGAAGTACAGGTCCCCACGTGCATTTTGAAGTACGAATTAACGGGAAGGTACAAAACCCACTTAATTATGTGAGCTATTGATATGGTTTTGTTGAAGTAGGAGTAGAAGTCGAAGTATAAATGTAAGTATGAGTGTAAATGGAAAGGTTGAAGCGGGTGCTTCAACCTTTTATAATAGTAAATAAATCAGAAACATTAAGTTCATATCATCTGCCTTAAAGGGAAGTGAAGCTGCTTTTTTTTGTCTTCGCGATTCCGAGGGGTTTTTAGGAATTATAATGGGTGGGGAATTAACTGTTTTTTTTACATTGAGCATTTTAGTGATATCAGCTACGCCGGCACCTTGTGAGATTCTTGGTTCTCCTCTGATGGGAATAGCTGTACTTTTTAAGGCTCTTTTTGCTTGCTCGGGAAGGACATTGCCCTCTTTTTCATAAAGAAGTGCCAAAGCGCCACTGATGAAAGGTGTAGACATTGAAGTTCCAGAGTGGGTAGTATATCCGCTTAAATTTCTATTTGAAAGGGATACAATATCTACTCCTGGTGCCATAATATCTGGTTTTATTCCTCCTGTTAAAGTAGGGCCCCTGCTAGAAAATTCTGCAACAAATAGATCTTCATAAGAGGTGGTTCGATTATCGTCAATAGAGCCAACGGTTATAACAGAAGGACTGATACCAGGAGAATTAATGGTTCTCCTGTTTGGACCACTGTTACCTGCAGCAGTAACGACGCATAAGCCATAGTTAGAAGCTGCAGTAGCACCTTTTGCAAGAGGATCCTCTCTATAGGATGTATCTGCTGGTGTTCCAAGGGATAAATTTAGTATTTTTATGTTATATTTATCTTTGTTGTCTACAACCCACTGCATGCCTGCCAAAATATCTGATGTTGAGCCACTACCTGTTTCATCTAATGTTTTAACAGCGATAATATCTGCGTCAGGCGCTATCCCTTTATAACTTGATCTCGAAAAACCATTTCCTGCTGCAATTCCTGCTACGTGTGTGCCGTGACCATCATCATCATAAGGGGTTTCCCGATGATTGATAAAATCTTTGAAAGCTACGATTCTATTAGTCGGTCGTACCAAATCATGATGAGGTGCTACGCCTGTATCTATGATAGCAATTCCGATTCCTTTTCCAGTATATCCTGAATTATTGACCACTCTTGACCCCATAAACTCTCCGGCAATATTTACTGTTTTAAATACCTTGTTGTCATCGTCAATGAATTTTATCATATTATGAAGTGCAATAGGATCAACACTTTCTGAAGGAATTTCTGCTGCTACAGCATTAATAAAAGGCAATTCATATTTTATTTTGCCCTTCTTTTCTACAACACAATCTTTTATTTCATTAATGGTTCTATTGGAATAAATAATAACTTGCAACGATTGTTTGGTTCCTGCAGAAATTCGTGCTGCAACCATTGGATGAACAAATTTAGATCTTACTTTTCTCATATTCATAAAGATCACTCCAATACTTTTTTCAATTCATAGTATGTTTCAATAGAAAGGAGTGTTAAAGGTAATGAGAAACAGATATTCCATAAAGTGTATGTTACAAAAAGAATACAAGGTGTTATAATAGGTGTTCAGGAAGATACAACTTAAAATTAAAGGGGGAAAATGAAGTGAAAAGAAAGATTGTAAAGATTTCTATTGCGCTTTTTTTATTGACTTTTATTTTATTTACCTCTTCATTAAAAGATGTTACACATAACGTCTTAAATAAAATAGAGCAAAAATACTTTTTATTTGTTTCAAGAGATATGGATTCTTTTGAAACAGAAAATTTCGTAATAAAATACGAAGATGAAGAGGAGGCTGAATTAACGGCAGCCATAGCAGAAAAGTATTTTAAGCCTTTGAGTGAAAAGTTTAACTACGAGGCTAAAGGGAAAATACCTATTATTCTTCATAGGGATATTGAGAAAATGAAGAAGACAGCATTTATGAAAACTCAGGGAATTCCCATGGGTCTTTATATAGGAAATACCATTCATATTCTTTCTCCAGGAATCTGGATAAAGTCTGACAAAAAAAAGGCAGAAATATTCGAAGAAGAAGGGCCTATTATACATGAAATGGTACATTATATTGTAGACGATATAACCAAAGGCAATCATAAAGAATGGTTCTTTGAAGGCATATCCTTGTACACTGAATATTTATATACAGGTTTTGTTATAGGGGACGCCGTACAGCATGAAGAATTATATGCTTTTGATGAACTAGTCAATAATTTTAAAGACTTAGATCAAATAAAAGCGTATTATTCATCTTTTATTGCCATTAAAACACTTGCCGAAGAAAATAATTTTGAATACCTGAATAGTATGCTACAATATTTACGTGAAGGGAATATCTTGGAAAAAAATACTTGAGACTAATTAACCTGGGAATAGGGGAGAAGAAAATGGATCAAAAGAAAATACTCGTGATAGAAGATGAAAAAGCCATATCAGACATTATAAAGTTCAACCTCACCAAAGAGGGGTATGTTGTGGAAACAGCATTTGATGGAGAAGAAGCTTTGGTAAAAGTTTTTAGCTTTGAAGCAGACTTGATCTTGTTGGATATTATGCTTCCAAAGATAGATGGTTTTCAAATTTGTAAAAAGATTAGAGAAACCTTAAAAACACCTATTTTAATGTTAACTGCAAAAGAAGAAGAAGTAGACAAAGTACTGGGCTTGGAGCTGGGTGCTGATGATTACATCACCAAACCCTTTGGTATGAGAGAGTTGATTGCAAGAATCAAAGCAAATATGAGAAGAATAGACTTTTTAAATCAACCGGAGACAGAATCGAAACTAATTGATTTTGGGATATTATCTTTGGATGTCAATAAATATGAGGTTCGCAAAAACAAAAAAGTTGTTGAATTAACACTCAGGGAGTATGAACTGTTGAAATATTTAGCAGAAAGCGCAAGCCAAGTATTTACCAGGGAAAAACTACTGGAAGAAGTCTGGGGATATGAGTATTATGGAGACATCCGTACAGTTGATGTGACCGTACGACGATTAAGAGAAAAAATAGAAGATAATTCCAGTGAACCGCAATATATTATGACAAAAAGAGGAATAGGATATTATTTCAGGAGGCCATAAGATGCTAGGTATAAACAGTTGGAGAAGTATCAGGTGGAAATTTATTTTTATTTACTTCCTTTTAGTCTTTATTGCCATGGTTATTGTTGGCGTTTTTATTATTCAGCAATTGGAGGCTTATCATTTACAAACAGTACGTGACGATCTGGAAGGGTTTCATAGTACTATTGAAAGTGTTTTTAATAAATACGATGATATTGGGGAGCACAAAGAGGAAATTCAAAGTGATATTGATATCAGTGTAAAGGGAATTCACCAAGAGATATATATTATTGATAATAATTTTACGATTATTGCTTCAAGTAATGGTACTTTAATAAATAGAAATGCATCTGATAATTTTGACGTATACTTGCTGAAAGATGGATTTCTTGGTGAAGTTTCTGAAAAGGATATACGGGTAGAAAATCAGATTCCTACAAAAAACATGGTATTTCCCATTATAAAAGAAGGAAGAGTAAGTGGACTTATCTATCTGAGAGCAGATTTAACCTATGTTTATCAAGCCATAGATGAGTCTAAACTAATTTTTTTAAGAGCCATTGTTTTAGCTTTGTTTATTACAATTATTCTTGGGTTTTTGATTGCAAGAAGTATTACAATACCCATTAATGATGTAACTGAAAAGGCAGAAAAAATGGCGAAGGGTGACTTCAGCCAAGAAGTAAGCGTAAAATCTGATGATGAAATCGGAAGGCTTGCTGAAATGTTTAATTATCTTAGAGAGAAGCTGGAGCATACTCTGTCTGAAATATCTAATGAGAAAAGCAAATTAGAGACCATTTTGAAATATATGGCGGATGGATTGATTGCAGTTGATACCAATGGATTTATTATCCATGCAAACTCAGCTGCCATGCAGATGTTTTTAATAAATGATTCTGAAGTGTCTACCAAGGCCTATGATGAGATTATTGGAAAGTATAGTGAAGATTTGGTCTTGCATGAGATACAAAATAAGGCAACAAACTGGGAGGGAGAAGTAAACTTTGATTATATGAATGCTACTTTTCTTGCGAGATATGCTCCTTTTAAAGATGAGAAAGGCGCAAATATCGGTAGTGTTATGATTATACAGGATATTACCGAGAGACAAAAAATTGAAAATATGCAACGAGAATTTGTAGCCAACGTCTCTCATGAACTGAAGACACCCCTAACCAGTATAAAAAGTTATACCGAAACACTTTTGGATGGTGCAATCTATGATACCAACACGGCTAAACAATTTTTATCTGTTGTAGATAGTGAGTCTGATCGAATGAGTCGCTTGGTAAGAGATTTGCTACAGCTTTCAAGATTGGAATATAGACGGGAAAAATGGAACAAAGTTGAAAGCAATTTAATAGAGAGCCTTAAAGGCGCTGTCGTTAATATGGAAATGAATGCACAGCGGAAGCATCAATATCTTAATTGTATTTTTAAAGACGAGATGATAAAAGTATTTATTGATAGAGATAGTATCGAGCAGGTTATTTTAAACATTATAAGCAATGCCATTAAATATACTCAGGAGAATGGCAGAATTGATATTGATACCATGAAATCAGATTATGAAGCGAGGATTGTTATTACAGACAATGGTATTGGCATTCCCAAAGAGGATTTGCCAAGGCTTTTTGAAAGGTTTTACAGAGTTGACAAAGCAAGATCAAGAGCTTTAGGGGGTACTGGCTTAGGACTATCCATTGCAAAACAGATTATGATAGAACATGGGGGAGATATAGAAATCAGCAGTATAGAAGGAAAAGGAACAAAAGTTAGCATCATTTTCCCCATAAGATCCTAGTTCTAGATTGATATAGGATGAAAATTGTGGTATTATTTTAGTAATTAAGTTACAGTAAGGAGTTGCTAAAATGCTGGATAAAAAACAGCACTTGAACAAAGACTATTTCCCATGTAAGCATGATTTATGGATTAGTTTGGTTATTTGGATTACCATAGCTATGGCATTTTATAACAGCTATGTAAAAGCTGCTCCAAATAGCATAAAGGGAATGATGGGCTTTATTATTTTTTTTATGGGGTGGATATGGTTTAAAACAGCGTATATCGTATTAGATGAACTTTTAGTTACATGGTCAGGACCATTTAGGAATAAAGTTCCCATAAAATACATATCCAGTATTAAGCCAACTAAAAATATTTTATTCTCACCCTCTTTTTCCATACAAAACGCCATTATTCTGCAGGCGGGAACAAAGAGAATTGTTGTTTCTCCAAAGAACAAAAAAGGATTTATTCAAGCATTGTTGGCAAAAAACCCCAATATTAAAGTAAGTAAAGATGCTTATAAGTAATTAAGATTTAAGATTTAACTGAAAAACTCTTAGTCAATCAAGGATTGAAGAGTTTCGGTATGGGACCTGCATGTCAAAATCAAAGATTTGAGCTAGGGCTTCAGGATTTAAGGAAGGATTTTGCGAAAAAAGCAAAATCCTTTTTGGTTGGAGGTTATTCATATTTCTTGACCGAGATACATAAACATTAAGTAAAATTTGTTGAATCACTCGGGAGGGTTAAGTATGGAAGAGCAAAAAACATTTAAGACCAATAATCAAAATGTATTCTTAGAGAACAGAGAAAAAATTAGCATTACCGAAGTTCAAGATGTGGAAAGCTTTGACGATGAATTGATACAGGTTTTAACGACTAAAGGAAAAATTGTTGTAAAGGGTAAAATCCTTCAGGTTCAAAAGCTTGATCTTGAAGAAGGCAAAGCAGTCATCAATGGGACCATTAACGCCATCACTTATATCGATAAAGCCGATTCAAAAGGCAAAGGATTTTTAGGAAAAATACTCAAGTAAGGGTTGTCATACGACATATGAGAGCGGGGAACTTTTAAATGGGAAATTCTATATCCCAGCAATTATTTGAATTCTCAGTACTCCTATATGGTGGAATAATGGCTGCTTTTATATATGATTTTATAGCATTATATCAAAAACATTTCAAATGCGGAAAAATGTTATCTTATTTTCAAGATATATTATATTGGTTTTTGATGACATCCATCGCCATATATATGCTCTATTACAGCAGCTTTGGGAGTGTTAAGGGATATTCTTTTTTTGCTTTAATATTAGGATACTTTTTTTACAAGATTTTCTTAGGACCCATAATCTGTAGAACCATAGAAAAAGCGTTCATTACTATTATTAAAGGCATTAAAATAGGTTTTAAAATTCTCCTAAGGCCTTTTTCAAATAAGCATAAAAATTAAAAGATCACTCTAAAATATGTTATAATAAACATGAAAAAAGGGTGGGGGAATTTATGACAAAGAATAAGGAAAAGGTTGTAAATTTAAAAACAAATAAAAAGAAATTTAAAAAAGGCCGCTTTGTTTTATCGTTAGTAATTATCTACTTGTTGGTATTTTTTGCTTATCAAATTTTTCAAATTATGTCGTTAAAAAAGCAAGAAATGGTCCAAAGTCAGAGGTTAGAAGAAGTAACAAGGATAAAAACAGAGCATGAACAAAAATATGAACAGGTAAGCAGCCCCATGTATATTGAGAAGATTGCACGGGAAAACTTGAGAATGATAAAGCCAGGAGAAACTTTATATGTAGATAATAATAAAAAAGTAAATCAAGAGCTTGATGAAGATTCAGAAGAAGAGTAACTTGATTTATAAGGTGATAAGATGATTAAAGAAACGATTATAGTTGAAGGCAAAGATGATGTTGCTGCAGTAAAGAGGGCGATAGAAGCAGAGACAATTGTGACCCATGGCTATGGGATTGGGGCGCAAACTTATAAACGAATTGAGAAAGCATATAAAAATCAAGGTATTATTATCTTTACAGATCCAGACTATGCAGGAGAAAATATCAGAAAAAAGATTTCAGAGAAATTTCCTGGCTGTAAGCACGCCTATTTATCTCAGGATGAGGCACGATGTGGTAAAAATATTGGCATCGAAAATGCTTCTTCTGAAAGCATAATAAATGCACTAAGAAAAGCAAGGGCAGTGGAAATCGAAAAAAGAACTGAATTTTCCATGGAGGATTTAAATCGATGGCTGTTAACAGGAAATGAAAATGCTTCTAAAAATAGAGAAAAATTAGGACGCGTATTGGGTATTGGATATGGAAATGCAAAAACGTTTTTAAGTCGCTTGAATAATTTCAACATTAATAGAGCAGAATTTGAGCAAGCGGCAGAAGCAGTTATTAAAATAGAGATAAGTGAGAGATAAAAATGGACAAACTATTTTCACCATCAACAGTTCATCAAATAACTAAAAAGTATAAGTTTAAGTTCGAAAAATCATTGGGTCAGAATTTTTTGGTAGATTATAATATTATAGAAAAAATCATTACGGCATCAGAAATAAATAAAGAGAGTCTGGTTGTTGAAATTGGACCAGGGATTGGGACTTTAACCGCTGCTTTAGCTCAGCATGCTGGAAAAGTTAAAGCAATTGAGATTGACAGAAACCTTATCCCAATTCTCCAGGAAACCTTAGAGAACGAAGATAATGTGGAAATTATTCATAAAGATATTCTCAAAACCGACTTAGGAGAACTTATCGCAGAGGAGAAGGACTATAAGCAAGTTAAAGTAATCGGAAATTTGCCCTATTATATTACCACACCTATTGTAATGAAAATTCTTGAAGAAAGAGTTGGAGTTTCAGATATTACCATTATGCTTCAGAAAGAAGTTGCAGATCGAATGAAGGCCAAACCAGGGGGGAAAGACTATGGCTCATTATCAATAGCTGTGCAGTATTATTGTGAAGTGGAACAGGTTGCATCGGTACCCCGAAACGTCTTTATACCAAAACCAAATGTAGATTCTTCAATTATCCGTTTGGTTATTCGGGAAAAACCGGCAGCGTATGTTATAGATGAAGGTTTCTTTTTTAAAGTCGTTAGAGGTGGATTCAGCCAGAGAAGAAAAACACTATTAAATGCTCTTAGTAGTGCTCTAAATATGCAAAAGGAAAAATTAGAGGAATTATTAAAGCTCTGTAATATTGATCCCATAAGACGTGCAGAAACCTTATCCATTCAAGAGTTCGCAACTCTAACAAATAAACTTAAAGAAATATGAAAAGAATTTTGCCATAACAATGAGCAAAATTCTCTCAATCATTTTTCATTATTCATTATTCATTAGATCATCCCTCAACTGGAATTTCAAATTGTCCTGTTTTTCCATTAACGGATAAAATCCAGTAACCGTAATCCCCTACTTTTCTCTCTTTGCCCTGAAGGGGTTGCCAATACTCAAATCCAGATTTGCCATTATCAGGCTGCTCTTCTTTCATGTATCTTCCGGGTATCCCATAGTAATAAGACTTAACCCGATTGTTTTCATCCTGTTCAATGCCGAAGAGATAATGTTGATACTTATATATCAAGTCGTGGCAGCTGGGGCATAATTCACGAGGATTATAGAAATTCATATTATATGGGCGCATATGTTCAGGGTAACCTTGTAGATATGAGGTGTTAGCAAAAGGAATACTCATTAAATTAATGATTTTCCACCATTTGCATCCTACTCGATCATACTCAAAGGGCTCTGTTTTATTATAAAAAGATAGGACTTTCTCTAAATTAGTACTAACTGTTCTCACATAGTTGCTAAAATAACGGCTGGTGTCATATGTTTTCTTAGATAACGGCTTTAATGCATCATCATGAAGAGCATTGGAGGTAAAGGGCTTTTCAGTTTTTGGCATCTCTTTTTCTTTAACCTCATTTTCTTTAACCTCCTTTTCTTCTGTTTTTTCTTCTTCTTTTTCTTCTTGTACAAGAATAGGTTCTTCAACTACTTCTGCAGCGGTTGCAGGGGAAGTAGATTCTTTGGCTTTTTCAGGTATATGAGGTGCTTCGCTTTTTTTATCGTCTTTACTAGATAGGTTAATTAACTGATCATCTGTAGCAGAGGAGCTCCTGGATTCTTTTGAGAGATACCCAGTCAATACTGGGAAGATGGCATCATCTTCAAGAATATCTTTGTTTGGTTGAGCGATGACCGCAAGAATACTGAAATCATATAATTCATTTCCTTGGTCGTCTAAATTTAAAGGATTAAACTTTACAAAATGCTCTCCCCGTCCTTGTTTATCAATGTATAATGTGCCAGTGTTTGTAAAAATAGTGTTGTTATCTTTTTTTCCGAAAAAATAAAGTTTATAAAGGTATCGAGCGTCTTCATAATATTTAAGATTTTGAACATTACATTTTAGAGTCCCCTGATTATTACGCATTTCAATTTTCACATGACCTTTAATATTCTCATTTGTATTTCGGAAATTACTTTTTTTATCATCAAGTATAATAAAGGAACGTGTATACTTTGAATAATTCATAAAAAACCCCCTAAAGATATAATTTAAATTATTATTATAAATATATGAATAAAAGATTAAAACATTCTCAGAGTTGATAAGAAGACTTTGCATTTAAGAAGTAGAAAGAGAAAAAAGAAATTCAATATAGAACAATAAATGTGATAAAATAAGACGAATTTTGTTTTTTAAGTTTTGAAAGGATGTATGCGATATGAATTGGATGGACATGGTGGTAGTCGCGATTTTTATTATAGCAGGATTAGAAGGGTACGCTAAAGGCTTTATAAGGTCTTTTATAAGCACAACAAGTTGGGTCATTTCTGCTATTTGTGCCATTAAGTTTTATCCTATGGTCTCTTATTATTTCGTGAGTAATACGCCAATATATTCTAAAATTAATGAAGTCATCAATGACAAAGTAACGGTAGTATCCAATATAAATATGGGAGAAGCATCCTTTGATATTTCT
>JADQBM010000012.1:0-13371 GCA_016278615.1 Clostridia bacterium
TCTCCTTTTTTTTGCCTTAAAATAGAAGATTTTTGATATTTAAAAAAAAACTTGAATAGTTTTTGAATCTAAGATAAAATTAGAGTAAACGTTTAACTAAAGCGTTTACTTTAATTTTATTAGGAGGGACAAATATGAAGAAAAGAACACTTTCACTTTTAATTGTGTTGATGATGGTATTAACATTTGGTTTAACAGGATGTGGAGGAGGAGACACAGATACAGAAGAACCATCAGGAGACCAAGCGGAAGCACTTAAGATTGTACTGCTTCTTAATGGAACACTTGGGGACAAGTCATTTTTTGATTCAGCAGACAATGGATTAAAAATGGTACAAGAAAAATATGGCGACAGCGTAGAAACAAAGACCATAGAAATGACATACGACGAAACAAAATGGCAACCGACTTTACAAGATATTTCAGATGAAGATTGGGATATTATCATAGTAGGGACATGGCAGATGCAAGAGATGCTTCAGGAAATCGCACCTATGTACCCTGAAAAAAAGTACATAATATTTGATACTTCTGTAGATTATGAAAATTTTGATTTAGGAAATGTATATTCCATTAACTATAAGCAAAATGAAGGATCTTTCTTAGCAGGAGCTTTAGCAGCAAAAGTTACAAATTCAGATATGGAATTAGCTAACGCTGAAAAAAGAATCGGATTTTTAGGTGGGATGGATATTCCTGTAATCAATGACTTCTTAGTAGGCTATATACAAGGTGCACAGTATGTAGATGAAGATATCAAAGTAGAAATATCTTATATTGGAAACTTTGATGACTCTGCTAAAGGCAAGGAATTGGCCTTAGCACAATATGGCATGGGTGCTGACATTGGTTTTAATGTTGCAGGTCAAGCTGGATTAGGACAATTAGACGCAGCAAAAGAGCAAGGAAAATATGCCATAGGCGTTGATTCTGACCAAGCATTGTTGTTTGCAGACAGTGATCCTGAGAAGGCAAATCTGATTGTTACTTCAATGCTAAAAAGAGTGGATAACTCTATTGTAAGAGCAATTGATATGCATTTTGAAGGGACGTTACCATATGGAACCGCAGAAAACCTTGGATTTGCTGAAGGCGCTGTAGGACTTGCAGATAATGAGTATTTCAATACACTTGTTTCTGATGATGTTAGAGGTGAATTGCAAGAGATTCAAGAAATGATTATTAATGGCGAAATCACTGTAAATTCTGCAATAGGAATGAGCACAGAAGAAATTAATGAAATCAAAGACTCAGTTAAAGAATAAAACGATAAAGATGATTTAAAGAATAAAGCCACCTTAAGACAAACCGTTTTAAGGGGGCTTTATTCGAAAAATTCAAAAATTATATCAGATATGGAAGTGATAATATATGGCAGAACTTCTTGAAATGAAAAATATAACCAAAGTTTATCCCAATGGGATTGTGGCCAATTATAAAGTAGATTTTTCTTTAAAGGAAGGCGAAATTCACGCTGTCGTTGGAGAAAATGGTGCTGGAAAGTCGACCCTTATGAAGATTCTATTTGGAATGCATACCCCGGAAGAAGGCGAGATTTTTTTAAGAGAAGAAAAAATTGATATTCTATCTTCTAGTAAGGCCATAGAAAAAGGAATCGGGATGGTTCATCAGCATTTTATGCTGGTACCCTCATTAACCGTAGCTGAAAATATAGTCTTAGGTGCTGAGCCAAAGAAATCTATTTTTTTTGATAAAGAAGAAGCGATTCGTATTACAGAGGAATTATCCAGTAAATATAATTTTAAAATAGATCCACGTTCATTAGTAAAAGATATTCCTGTAGGACTGAAACAAAAAGTTGAAATTTTAAAAGCCCTTTTAAGGGGTGCCAAGATTTTAATTTTAGATGAGCCTACAGCAGTCCTTACACCTCAGGAGACGGGTGAACTATTTAAGGAATTAAGGGTGTTAAAAGATAAAGGACATACCATCATCTTCATCTCTCATAAGCTCAAAGAGGTTAAAGCATTGTGTGATCGATTGACTGTTATGAGAAATGGAAGAAATGTAGGGGTCCACAATGTATCTGATGTAACCGAAGAGGATATTTCTCGTTTGATGGTGGGAAGAGATGTCATATTAACGGTTGAAAAAGGGAAACCCAATCCCAAAGAAACCCTCTTACAGGTAAAAAACATTAGTCAAAGAAATCAGTTTGGTCAATGGATGCTCAATAATGCCTCCTTTTCTTTAAAGGCCGGTGAAATATTGGGTGTAGCAGGTGTTGAGGGAAATGGTCAAAGAGAACTTGTGGAACTTCTAACAGGTTTATTGCCACTAACAAAAGGTGAAATCACAATCAAAGGAAATATTATAAATAATTATTCCATAAAAGAAATACGAGAATTAAAAGTTTCTCATATTCCTTCAGACAGGATGACTTACGGGATCGCTGAAAAAATGAGTATAGAAAACAATTTATTTACTGATAAATATGATACAGAACCCTATAGCAAAAAAGGAATTCTAAATATTAAGCATATTAAAAAAAGATCCCAGGAACAGGTTAAAGAGTATAAGATTAAATGCAATTCCCCTTTACAAGAAGTCAAGATGCTTTCTGGTGGAAATATTCAAAAAGTAGTTGTTGCACGAGAATTTTCTTCTGATCCTCAATTGCTTATTGCCGATCAACCTACCAGGGGAATAGACGTGGGGTCAACAGAATTTATTCGAAAAAAAATTGTCCAGCTAAGAGATCAGGACACGGGCGTTCTATTAATATCTGCTGACTTGAATGAAGTAATGGAATTAAGCGATCGACTTATTGTTTTATATAATGGCGAAATAGTAGCCTATTTTAACGATGTAGAAAAATTAACGGAAGAAGAATTAGGGCTTTATATGTTGGGCTTGAAAAAACAAGATGACGAATTGATAAGGGGGGCAGTTCATGAAAAGTAAAAGAATAAATTTTGAATGGATTCGTACAACAGTGGTTATTCTTATTGCCCTTATATTTACACTTATTTTAATACTTTTAGTGAGCAAAGAACCAGCAAATGCACTTAAGGAGTTTTTGATTGGACCTATTGATAGTATGCGGCATATAGGAAATGTAATCGAGCTCATGATTCCTTTGACATTTACAGGGCTTGCTGTTAGTTTGATGTTTAGTGCTGAGCAATTTAACTTAGCAGCAGAGGGCGCGTTCTTTGCAGGAGCCATCGGTGCAGCGGCGATTGCGCTAACCACTGACCTTCCAAACATCATTCATCCCATTGTTGCCATTTTAGGTGGAGGCCTAATTGGTTCTTTAATAACAGGTATTCCCGGTTATTTGAAAGTAAAATGGAATGCTTCTGAACTGGTTTCTTCACTGATGTTTAACTACATAGCATTTTTTATGGGTATTTATGTGATCAATAACTTTTTCCGTGACCCCAATGCTGGAGCCATGGTTTCTCATAAACTTCCACAAAGTGTTTTATTAATGAATCTTATTCCAAGAACGAGAATACATCTTGGACTTATAATTGCCGTTATTTTCATATTTGCTTGTTACTACTTTATATACAGAACAAAATGGGGCTATGAATTAAGGGTGACTGGACAAAATAGCAAATTTGCTGAGTACTCAGGCATTAATACCCTGAAAGTAATCCTTTTTGCTCAGTTACTTGGTGGATTTGTAGCAGGTGTTGGTGGCGCAACGCAACTATTAGGCATGTATACAAGATTTTCATGGCAGTCCCTTCCCAACCTGGGCTGGGATGGTATTATCGTGGCAATTTTAGCACGAAACAATCCTGTTTATGTACCCTTGGCGGCTTTATTTTTAGCTTATTTGCGAATTGGTGCAGACATCATGGCGCGCATGTCGGATGTTCAAAACGAAGTTGTATACCTGATACAAGGGATTATTATTGTATTAGTCGTCGCAGAAAGATTCTTAGCTAAGTATAGACATAAATGGGTTTTTAAAGAGGCAAAATCAGGCATTTCTGAGGCGGAGGGGGAATAAAAAATGGATAAATTTATAGAAATTATTTTTTCGGTAAGCTTTGGATATGCAGTACTAAGAGTGACAACTCCTCTCCTTTTTGCATCTATGGGTGCATTAATCTCAGATAAAGCAGGCGTCATCAATATTGCATTAGAGGGTATTATGTTAATAGCCGCTCTTACAGGCGTTATTGTAAGTGCATTTACCCAGAGCGCTTTTTTGGGACTAATGGCTGCTGTTTTGGCAGGTTCACTTACAGGGGCTGCTATGGCCTATGCTTCTTTGAATTTAAAAACAGATATTATTCTTTCGGGTGTTGCAGTGAACTTGATAGGAGCTGGTGGAACGGTTTTTGCGTTATACTTGGTGGCTCATGACAAAGGAATATCGTCTTCTCTAAGAAGTTTAGTACTTCCTAAAGTAGCACTTCCTATTATCAGTCAGATACCCGTTATTTCAGATATTTTTTCAGGGCACAATATTTTGACCTATGTGGCTATTTTGAGTGTTGTTTTGGTCTACATTTTAGTTTATAAAACCCCTGTTGGATTACAAATAAGGGCTGTTGGTGAAAACTCCCATGCAGCGGATTCTGTTGGTGTAAGTGTTATAAAAATAAAATATACGGCTTTAATTTTAAGTGGTGCCTTTGCAGGTTTTGCGGGTGCCTATATGTCAATGGGTTATGTTTCATGGTTTTCTAAAAACATGACCGTAGGTAGAGGATTTATCGCTCTTGCGGCAGAGGCGATGGGTGGAGGCACACCATTGGGAACCACCATTGCATGCTTTGTTTTTGGCGCAGCTGAAGCGCTGTCTAATTCCTTACAATCATTAAGGGTTCCAACGGAATTTGTTCAAATGATACCCTATGTTGTAACAGTAGTAGGATTGGCACTTTATTCTTCAAGAAAAGCATCACAAATTAAAAAGCACTTAAGAAATAGGGGGTAATAAACATGAGTAGAAAAAGATCCGTTATTATGGACTGTGATCCGGGACACGATGATGCCATTGCTCTTTTAATGGCCTTTGCCTGTGACACCATAGATGTAAAACTGGTTACCACAGTAGGTGGAAATCAGACCTTAGATAAAACCCTCAACAATGCTCTTAGGATATTGAGCTTTGCAGGAATTGATGTAGAAGTGGCTGCAGGAGCAGCTAAACCATTGAATAGAGAATTAATTGTTGCACCTGAAGTCCATGGAGAAAGTGGATTAGAAGGGCCCATACTCCCTTCGCCAACTCTAAAACCAAGTGATAGAAATGCAATTTCTGCTATGTGGGATGTTATAAAAAAGTGTGATGACAAAGTTACAATAATTCCCACAGGGCCTCTTACCAACGTGGCAACATTGATTCTTGCGCATCCGGAAGTAAAACCCATGATAGAAAGAATTTCTCTTATGGGAGGATCCTGTATCGGTGGGAATTGGACGCCAGCAGCTGAATTTAACATATTAGTTGACCCTGAGGCAGCCAGTATTGTTTTTAACTCAGGAATCCCTATTACAATGTGTGGTCTGGATGTCACCCATAAAGCTCAGATATACAATGAAGAGATTGAACTCGTTCGCAATGTGGGAGGAAAAGTTGCCAAAATGGTTGCTGAACTTTTAGATTATTTTGCCCTCTTCCATAAGAAATTCGGCTTTGAGGGAAGTCCTATGCATGACCCTTGTGCCGTAGCTTATATCATAGACCCCAGTATTTTTACTACAAAAGCCTGCCATGTAGATATAGAAACACAAGGAGAATTTTCCACTGGTGCTACAGTAGCAGATCTCAATGATGTCCTTAAAAAAGAAAAGAATGTGGACGTTGCATTGGACATCAATCGAGAAGCTTTTATACAACTTCTATTGAAGTCTATGAAATTTTATCCCATGGCTTAACCCTATTAATTTTATTTTAATTCTAATAGTAAAGGTGGCTTAATAATGAAAAAACCTATAATTATTGATTGTGACCCTGGTCTAGATGATGCAATTGCACTTTTTATGATATTGAACAATAAAAATTTTGATATAAGGGCTGTAACACCTGTTTCAGGAAATCAGACCATAGACAAAACTTCTATTAATGCTTTAAAACTGGTTAGTTTTGCTGGATCAAATGTTCCTGTAGCATGTGGGGCGTCTAAACCGCTATATAAAGAGTTGGTTACCGCGGCACATGTTCATGGTGAAAGTGGATTAGGAAATGTTGTGCTCCCAGATCCAAAGATAGGCTTTAGCGAATTAAATGCTTACGACATGATTTATCAAGAGGCCGTAAAACATAATAACGAGCTTGAAATTGTTGCTCTTGGGCCCTTGACCAATATCGCTTTAACCCTTTTGAAATACCCAGATGTTAAAGATAAAATACAAAGAATTACGCTTATGGGCGGCTCAAGTGGATGTGGCAATGATACCCCCGCTGCAGAATTTAATATTGTTGCTGATTCGGATGCTGCTAAAATCGTATTTGAGTCAGGGATACCCATTACCATGGTAGGATTGGATGCAACACATAAGGCCCTTGTACTTGATGAAGAAATAAATGAAATTTTTTCATACAAAAATAAGGTTTCTGAATTGGCTGCAAATATACTATCAAATGCATTGATTTTTTGTAAGGCGCATGGTTTTGAAGGTGCGGTGATGCATGATCCATTAGCCATGGCATGTATCATTGATCCTGAAGTCATGATTAGTAAAGACTATCACGTAGATATAGAAACCAAAGGAACCTTTACAAATGGAAAAACAGTTGTGGATGTTTATCATGTAACAGGCAAAGAGCCCAACGCAAAAGTGGGTATAGATATAGACCGAAACAAATTCATGAACATTCTCAAAGAGGCAATGATGAATTATGAGTTATGACTACCTTTTGAAAGATGCCAGCATCATTGATGAAGAAGGAAATATTTCTAATCATCAAAATATTTATATTCAAGATAGCATTATAAGAAAAGTGACACATGAGGAAGAGTTGTATTTCGCCAAGCAACAGATAGACTGTAGCGAATTATATGTCACACCGGGACTGGTAAATCTTCATACACATTCTCCAATGAATATCTTCAAAGGAATGGCTGAAGATGTCCATATTGATGATTGGTTTAATAAAGTCATATGGCCTTTTGAATCCAAGATGACTGGGGATGATGTTTATTGTGGGGCATTAGGCGCCATAGAAGAAATGATTGACAATGGTGTGACAGCTTTTGCGGACCATTATATGTATGCAGATCGAATATGCGATGCTGTTATAAAAACTGGGATTAAAGGGGATATTGCTCCTGCTATTTTCGGTGTAGCAAAAGATTTCAATGACACCTTAGAAAATTGCTCTGAGCTTATTTCAAAAATAAATGGCGCCCATACAAGACTTCATGTAAGAATAGGGCCACATAGTCCATATACGTGTCCTGAGGATACCCTTAAAACAATTATTGATAGAGCCAAAGCATTGGGCGTGGGCATTCATATTCATGTATCAGAAACCCATGAGCAGGTTGAGCAAAGCATAGAAAAGTATTCGAAAACACCTTTTGAAATACTTAAAGAAGCAGGTGGATTTGATATTCCTAGTATTATTGCACATGGTCTATGGATTTCAGATGAAGATAGAAAATATCTCAATGACAAAACAGTTCTTGCGGTATCGCCTAAAACATATATGAAGCTTAGCATGGGAACAGGTCATTTATGGGACAGGAGTTGGGAGCTTCCTCTCTGTACAGGAACAGATGGCGCTGCCAGTTCAAATACTTTGAACCCATTGGAACAAGCAAAAATGTTTGCTTTAATAGGCAAACTCATTAAGACATCCACAGAATATGATTTGCGATTTATGTGGAAGATGTTAATGAGAGGACATGAAGCCTTGCCTTTCAACTCCGGAAAAGTAAAAGAAGGTTATGCAGCAGATTTAGTCGTGTGGGATTTAAGGACTTGTAATACAGCACCTGTATATAATCCTTTGGCTTCATTGTTATATAGTGCAGATTCCAGAAATGTTTTATACACTTTTATTGACGGGAGACCTCTTAAAAAAAATGGACAAGTTCAGATTGAACAAAACAGTTCTGCACTTTTTAGTCTTTCCCGAGACATTATGAACAGAGGTCAAGGCGTAACAAATTTAAGTTTTTAGGGGTGATAGATATGAAGGCATGGGAGATGGAAAAAGAACTTCTTCAGGGCTCTAAACCAAGAGTACTTTCAGAAGAAGAACAAACTTGGGATTTAATAGAAGATTTAGAAAAAGAAGAAGACAAAAAAATTAAGCTTTTATGGTACAGCGAGGTGCCAGGTTCAGGAGCAAGAGAAAGACTGATCATTGGGGCTATTCAAGATGTAGGGAATCGGGGAATGGATGTTTCAAAGGCAGAAGCATTAATTTCATCTGGTATTAAAGCCCATCGTAAAGAAGATATGGTCGCATTGAATCAGATAACAAGCAGAGTATTTTATGAATTAAATCATGCGCCCAAAAATGAAGCATCTTCCTACTGGGATTTTACAATATATGATTCATGGGAAAAGGTTTCAGAAGCCATTTGTTTTCCAGAGAAAATAGCGTACGATATTGCCACAAAAGATTATGAAAAGAAGATTTATTGGGGTTGGATGGCCCAAATATGTGGCGGTGCCTTTGGAACGGCTTTAGAAGGATATACCACATGGAATCTGAGAGAAACCTTTTCTGAAATAAGAGAATATGTTCGCAAACCAAATACTTTTAATGATGACATTACCTATGAGCTTGCATTCTTAAAAGCTTATGAAGAGAAGGGATGTCAAGTAAGTTCCCATGATATTGCACAAAGGTGGGTAGGACACATACCCTTTGGCTGGTCTGCTGAAGATATTGCCCTTAAAAATATTCGTCAGGGCATCTATCCTCCTGAAAGCGGATTATTAAACAATCCTTTTAGCGAGTGGATAGGGGCACAAATGCGGGGCGCCATATGTGGTATGGTTGCACCGGGAGACCCGAGACAGGCAGCAAAGCTTGCTTGGGAAGATGGGATTGTGTCTCATTTTAACAATGGTGTTCTCGGAGAGATATTTAATGCTGTCTTAGTAGCTCTGTCATTTACGTGTTCAGATGTTCGTGAATTATTAGAGAAATCCATGATTTTGATTCCCAAAGACAGTGAGTATTATGGGGTTATTTCATATGCCTTTGAAAGATGCCAAGAGGAAGAAAATTGGGAAAAGGCATGGGAGGCTTGTGAAAAAAGATTTGAAAAATACAATTGGATACATGCTTATCCCAATGCAGCTGCAGAGGTTGTTGCACTTTGGTATGGAAACGGAGACTTTGACGAGACCATGCACATTGTTGCAATGGAAGGGCAAGATGTAGATTGTAATGCCGCTCAAATTGCTACGGTATTGGGAATTATCGGTGGACCAGAAAAGATATCCAAGAAGTGGACGGATCCCATAGGCAATGATTTAAATACGTATGTTCGAGGCATGAAAACAATGAAGATAGATGAACTTGCAAAGTGGACAGTAGAAATTGTAAGAAAGGCTTTTAAGGAATAATAATATGAGTGTAACCATTAAGGATATTGCCAAAGAAGCAGATGTTTCTATCGCTACAGTGTCAAGGGTGATTAACAATAAAAGTGAAGGTGTTGGCGACGAAACGAGGGAAAGGATTCTGAAGATTATCAAAGATCGTAAGTATTATCCCAACAGGATGGCAAGAGGGATGGTTACAAAGCAATCCAATATGTTAGGCTTGATACTTCCAGATATCACCAATCCTTTTTTCCCGGACCTTGTAAGAGGTGTTGAAGATACAGCAAGTCGTTTCGGATATAATATCGTTCTTTGCAATGCAGATAACGACAAAGATAAAGAAGAATCCTATATCCAAGTTTTGAAAGAAAACAATGCTGCGGGAATCTTTTATATCAGCGTCATAAGACGAAATGATAACAATATAAAACGCCTTCTTGAAAGTAAAATTCCTTTTGTCTTAATGGATAGAAGAATTAATATTGATAATGTTCCAAAAGTATATACAGATAATGAAGCGGGCATGTATGAAATGGTTGAATACTTAATAAAGCAGGGGCATCGAAAGATTGCTTACATCTCAGGACCTAAATACAATTCTTCTTCGGAACAAAGACTTAAGGGGTATACAACAGCGCTTTCAGATGCAGGAATCCCTGTTGAGGATAGCCTAATAAGAGAAGGTGATTACCAAATTGAAAGTGGTCATCAATATATAACGGAACTACTGGATCAAGGTAGAGAATTTACGGCTGTCGCCTGTGCCAATGATATGATGGCTGTGGGAGCTTTGGAAGGTTTAAAGAGTAGGGGAATAAAAATTCCAGAAGAAATATCCATAACAGGGTATGATGATATTTTAATGGCTACTGTCACATCACCCAAGTTGACAACTGTTGCTCAGCCTAAATATGAAATGGGCTGTATTGCAGCAGAGCTATTAATTAAACTTGTTAAAGGTCAGCGGATTTCTCAGAATGAAGTGATACTCCAATCAAAACTCGCCATTCGAGAATCTGTAGCAAAGAGGAGTGATAACATTGAAAATTGTAGTCATAGGTAGTATTAATATGGACTATTCTTTAAAAGTTAAGAAGCTTCCTGAAAAGGGAGAAACCATTCTTGCAGACTCATTCTATACAGCTCCGGGAGGAAAAGGTGCAAATCAAGCAGTTGCAGCAAAACGCTTAGGGGCAGAAGTCAACATGATAGGCGCTTTAGGAAAGGATTCCATTGGAAAAGAGCTTCGTAAAAAACTGGATAAAGAGGGTGTCATAACAAGCGGTATCAAATCAGTGGGAACACCTACTGGAAACGCCATGATCACAGTGGATAATACGGGGAGTAATACCATTGTGGTTTATCCGGGAGCAAATGGAGAAATGAATGAAGATTGGCTTTGGAAAAATATTAACATCATTGAAGAAGCGGATTATATCATTTTACAACTGGAAATACCTATCAAAACGGTTATCGTTGCCATTAAGCTTGCCAAACGCTTCAATAGAAAAATTATCCTAAACCCAGCGCCGGCACAGGTTCTGCCGGAAGAAATGTTTAAAGGAATTCACATAATGACCCCAAATGAAACAGAATTAGCGGTTATTACAGGCACCAAGGACATAAAAGAAGGAGCAAAATGGCTTTTAAATAAAGGTGTCAATAGCGTTATTGTAACTTTAGGAGATAAAGGTTGTTATTTCAAAAGTAAGGACCAAGAAATACAGATGGAACCCTATAAAGTTGATTCCATTGATAGCACTGCAGCAGGAGACTCTTTCAACGCCGCTGTGGCTGTCGCTTTATGTGAAGGTAAACCCTTAGATAAAGCACTTCAATATGCAAATGCCGTGGGCGCCCTCACAACAACCCAATTAGGCGCCATGGAAGCCTTACCCTATAGGGATGAGGTAGAAGAGTTTCAAAAGATGTAGGGACGACCCTTGCGGTTGTCCATAAGAGATCAAGGATCAGATAACAGATAAAAGATAACAGATAATAGTTATGGTGGAAAAAATCCTGTATAGGATTTTTTCTTATATGGAGGCTGTGATTGTTTTGTATTTCCTTTAGAATCGTTTAATGGTAATAGCCTGTAGGGGCTGGTCCCCGTGCCTGCCCGAACAAGATATAGGGTCAAGGATCAGATAAAAGATAATAGATAACAGATAATAGTTATGGTGGAAAAAATCCTTTTATAGGATTTTTTCTTGATTATGGATATTAAATGTTTTGGTATTCCAATAAAAAATTATTAATGTTATTATTAACTAAAGTGAAGAATAATAGAAAAGAATTTATTTTAATTAAGTTATTTACTTAAATATTAGTTTTGCCTAAAGCAAAACTTTCCATAACTATTATCTGTTATCTATTATCTATTATCTTTAATTTCTATCTATTATCTGTTATCTATTATCTTTAATTTCTATCTATTATCTATTATCTGTTATCTATTATCTATCATCTGGATATTGACCTCTAGTCAATATCCACACCGGGGGTGGATTATGTATAAAGGAAAGTTCATATCCGTTATTATCGCTGCAGCAGGGTCTGGGAGTAGAATGGGTACTGGTAAAGTCAACAAACAGTATCGTATTCTAGATTCAAGACCAATACTTTCTCATACCATCAAGGCCTTTGAAGACAACCCAACTATTGATGAGATTCTTGTGGTGGTTAAAGAAGAAGATGTGGGTTTTTGTAAAGAGAAAATCATAGATGCTTATGGGCATTTTAAAGTGAAAAATGTCATAAGTGGAGGAAAAGAGCGACAAGATTCTGTCTATGAAGCTTTAAAAAAGTTGAATCCCAATAGCGGAATTATCTTAATTCATGATGGTGCACGACCCTTTGTTGAAGATGAGCAGATTAATGCATTGATACAATGCTTAAATGTTGAAAAAGCGGCAACAATGGGAGTTGCCATAAAAGACACGGTAAAAATGGTTCAAGGGAATGAAATATCTTCAACCTTGGAGAGAAGCAGGTTGAAAGCCATTCAGACACCTCAGGGTTTTGAAAAAAGTTTAATTCTCCATGCATATGACAAAGCCTATGAAGAAGGTTTTTATGGGACTGATGACACCATTCTTGTAGAGAGATTAGGGGTTCGTGTTAAAGTCATTGATGGAACTTTTAAAAATATAAAAATTACCACTGAAGAAGATATGATGATTGCCAATGCATTCATTAACGAAAAAAAGGAAGATAAAAAAATGCGAGTGGGAACAGGTTATGATGTCCATGCTTTAGTTGAAGATCGCAAGCTCATACTGGGAGGCATAGGGATTCCACATGGTATGGGACTCTTAGGGCATTCCGATGCAGATGTATTGATACATGCCATAATGGATGCCTTGTTAGGTGCTTGTGCCCTTGGAGACATTGGAAAGCATTTTCCAGATGCAGATGAAAAGTATAAGGGAATTTCTAGCATGGTGCTTTTAGAAAAAGTAAAACAACTTATAGTGGACCAAGGTTACCAAATCAATAATATTGATACCATCGTCATCGCAGAAAAACCCAAATTAGCGCCCTATATAGAGGGTATGCGGGAAAACATTGCAAGGGCATTGGAGATTGATATCAAAAACGTAGGAATAAAAGCGACCACAACCGAGGGGTTGGGATTTGTGGGACGTGAAGAAGGCATCTCAGCCCAAGCCATCGCTTCTATATATTAAAACGTCCCAAATTGCCCTATTTCTGCGTTGCTGCACTCATTTCAGTCAGTTACTTACCCAAAAGTAAGCGTCTTCCTGAAATTCGCTTGCGCCTTGAACTAGAACAATTTGGAACGTTTCATGTTAGCGACTGGCACTAACTCTATTTCTGCGTTGCTGCACTCATTTCAGTCAGTTACTTACC
>JADQBM010000012.1:13381-29195 GCA_016278615.1 Clostridia bacterium
ACTGGCACTAACTCTATTTCTGCGTTGCTGCACTCATTTCAGTCAGTTACTTACCCAAAAGTAAGCGTCTTCCTGAAATTCGCTTGCGCCTTGAACTAGAACAATTTGGAACGTTTCATGTTAGCGACTGGCACTAACTCTATTTCTGCGTTGCTGCACTCATTTCAGTCAGTTACTTACCAAAAGTAAGCATCTTCCTGAAATTCGATTGCGGCTAATGTTCTTCTAGATTCTGAATAGACACTTGTTCGGTGTTCTCCGGTTTGTCAAGGGGATGGATATAGGCAATGCCGTTGTCTTCATTTATTTTTTCAATATAAATGGGCACACCCTCATAGGTGACTTTAGCCATAACGGGAGAAGAAGCAATTTCTATTGCACGTGTTTTGTTCATATTAACACCTCTTTCTTTTGAAAGTTTTTCTTAAATAGTTTTTGCATTAAGCTACTAAATATTCTTTTTTTGTCCAATGATTAAGATTTCATGGTATGATAATATTTAGCAGCAAAAATTCTCATGATTTTGGAGTAATAACAATGGATTCTATGAGTATTATTCAAGAAATTTTAGGATTTGGTCTTAGCATCATTTCTGTATTTTTTAAATTGATATTTGCATTTATAGCGGGGATGACCGCTCTTTTTAAAGGGAGAAGTTTTATTTTTTGGGGTATGGCTACGTTGTTTTTACCGTGGCTATTCTTTGTTGTTCTCTTAATACCAAGAAAATATCCAAAGTTTCACAGTCACATTATTAACAAAGAAGAGTTCAGAGGGAAAAATCCAGTCATTGCTTCTATTATGGCTTTATCTGCCATTGTGGCCAAGTCCGATGGCAATATTAGCAAAGAAGAGGTTTTGATCATTAAAAAATTTATTTCTGCCAACTTCGGTGTTTCATATGAGGAACTGAGCAACTATGGAGGTGTTTTTGATTACGGGAAAAGCCATCCTGAAGAATATAGAGAATTTACGAGAATTATAAACACCTTTTATAGAAGAAAAGATTATATAATCGCCATTGCTTATCTCTTTGTTTCCATTGCAATGCAGGATAATCAGATTTCTGAAAACGAGGATGTCCTCATAAGAAGCATTTTATTTGAACTTGGATTATCGTCCTATGAATATGAAAGCATTAAAAATGCCTTTACCCACGGACAAGGTTATTATGGTGGTCAAAGCGCGCAAGGGTATGTGGGAAATGAAGATTTTCTTATTAGAAAGTATTCTAAAGTACTTCAAGTCGAAGAAAATGCCGACCTTCATGAAATCAAGAAGTCTTATAGAAAACTGGTTAAAGAATACCATCCTGACAAAATTGCATCAAAAGGTATGCCCGAAGATTATAAAGAATTTGCAAACAATAAAATAAAGGAAATAAATGAAGCTTATGAATACCTCAGTAAATCCAAAGGGGCGTAAATCAAAGATAAAAGATAACAGATAATAGATAAGAGATAATTTCTTGGTCCTTGACAAATGAGGTGTCCTTGTTTAATATATTTCATATATAAATAATGAAAAACCATGAAGGGAACAGTAGAAAAGAATGGATCTTTTTAGAGAGTAGAATTCACGGCTGAAAAATCTACAGGATGCAACTTTTCAAACCCCACCCCTGAGTTAAGAGACAGTTATAAGTTTTTTCGGTGGCAAACCGTTATCTTGCCTTTGAGGGAATTTCTTTTGAAATTAATTAGAGTGGTACCGCGGATACTTTCGTCTCTAAGTTTTGGGACGAAGTTTTTTTATTTTCCGAACATATATAAAGATAATTGAAAGAAAATTAAATAAAAAGGTGGTAAATTGGAATGAAGATATCAAAAATGTATGTTCATACCCTTCGAGATGATCCTGCTGAAGCAGAAACACCCAGTCATAAACTGCTTCTTAGAGCAGGGATGATTAGAAAGTTAGTGTCTGGCGTATATGGGTTCATGCCTATGGGATATCGTGTGTTAAAGAAGATAGAGCAAATTGTACGTGAAGAAATGGATGCTAAGGGAGGGCAGGAAATTCTTATGTCTGCTATTCAGCCTGCTGAGCTTTGGCAAGAATCTGGCAGATGGTACGCTTATGGGCCAGAAATGTTTAGATTAAAAGACAGGCATGATAGAGATTTTTGTTTAGGGCCCACACATGAAGAGATTTTCACCGACATTGTAAGAAGTGAAGTCAATTCACATCGTCAGCTTCCCTTGAATTTGTACCAGATACAAACCAAATACAGGGATGAAAAAAGGCCAAGATTTGGTCTTTTAAGAAGCAGAGAATTTATCATGAAAGATGCTTATTCTTTTGATAAGGATCAGGACGGCCTTGAAAAAAGTTATCAAGATATGTATGAGGCCTATGGCAAGATATTTACACGTTGCGGATTAGAATTCAGAGCAGTGGAGGCAGATACTGGGGCTATGGGAGGCAGTGACTCTCATGAGTTCACAGCCTTATCTGAAGTAGGCGAAGGTGTTATTGCCTATTGTGATAAATGCGATTTTGCAGCAACTTCTGAAAGAGCGCAATGTGTAGATGCTCCTTTCGACAAAGAAGAGAAAGAACTTCCTTTAGAAGAAGTATTGACGCCTGGGAAAAAAACCATCGAAGATGTCTCAGACTATCTTCAGGTTCATCCAAACAAGACCATTAAAATGCTGTTATTTAAAGCTGAAAATGAAGTGGTTGCAGCTTTGCTTCGGGGAGATCGGGAACTAAATGAAACAAAACTTGTAAATGCATTGGGCATACCAGAACATTTATTGGAATTTGCATCTGAAGCAGAAGTGCAAGGGATAACAGGTGCCGATACAGGATTTGCCGGACCAGTTGCTTTGAAAGAAGACCTTAAATTTGTTATAGATAGTGAATTGATTCATATGAAAAATATGATTGCTGGAGCCAATAAAACGGATTATCACTTGAAAGGTGTTAACTATGGTAGAGACTACCAAGGTGGTATTATCCAAGATATAAAATTGATCGATGAAGGACATCCTTGTCCTAAATGTGCTGAGCCTGTTAAACTGGCCCGAGGTATTGAAGTGGGTCAAGTCTTTAAATTGGGAACTAAATACAGTGAGTCTATGGGCGCTTTTTATACAGATGAAAACATGCAAGATAAAGCAATGATAATGGGATGCTATGGGATAGGGGTTTCAAGGACCATGGCAGCGGTTATAGAACAGCATCATGATGAAAACGGGATTATTTGGCCCATCTCTTTAGCACCTTACCATGTGATGATAACCGTTATAAATACAAAAAATGAAGAACAAATGGAAACAGCTGAAAACATTCATACCACTTTGCAAAAAGCAGGAGTAGAAGTCTTGCTTGATGACAGAGATGAAAGAGCCGGTGTTAAGTTTAAAGATGCGGACTTAATAGGGATTCCCATAAGGATTACAGTAGGAAAGAAAGTTGTAGATGGCAAAGTTGAGTTCAAGCTTAGAAAAGAATCGGAAAAAATAGATCTTTCAATAGACGAAGCAATCAGTAAAGCCCTTTCTATTATTGAGGCAAAATAAAGAGTGTATTCATATTGACGAGAAAACAATAAAATGGCATGATATATAAGATGGGAGTGATGCTATGAGAATAGCAGTCATTGACGGGCAAGGTGGTGGAATCGGAAAATCCATCATTGAACACATTCGAAGAGCGATTGGCAATGATATTGAAATCATTGCATTGGGAACGAATTCCTTAGCAACATCGAATATGTTAAAAGCTGGAGCCAATGAGGCCGCTACAGGTGAGAATGCCATAAGGGTTACGTCTCAACAGGTAGATATCATCGTAGGACCCTTAGCAATTATTTTTGCAGATGCTATGTTGGGTGAAATATCTCAGAATATTTCTACTGCCATTGCAAGAAGTTCTGCCAGTAAAATGCTCTTGCCCATGAATCGATGTGGTGTCCTGGTAGCAGGTATCAAAAGCAAAGGAATTCAAGATTTAATAAATGAAATTGTATGTGAAATACAAGAAGAAATAAAAAACCGCGAGGGTTAACTCGCGGTTTTTGTGACCTAACAAGTGGAACTCTCCAATCAGTTGATTGGATAGAGTTGCCATTCGCAACGAGATAGAAATTTATAATTTCGTTCTCGAGACTGCGCCAATCTTAGATTGCGTCGTAGGTTAAACACAACAGAAATCTTTGATTTCGTATTCGAGACTGTGAATAAATGTAAGGAGGACAGAAAATGAATGTAAAGAAATTAGTTTATGGTGGTGTATTTATTGCTTTAGGGATAATCATACCTCAAATTTTCCACTTTATAGGAGGGCCTGCTTTAGGGGGCGTATTTTTACCCATGCATTTTCCTGTTCTTGTAGCAGGACTACTGTGTGGCCCTCTGACAGGAATCATGACAGGGATTATTTCTCCCCTTTTGAGTAGCGCAATCACAGGAATGCCGCCTGTTCCCAGGCTCTGGTTTATGGTTGTAGAGTTATTAGTCTATGGCGCTATTTCAGGAGTGTTGTATGTTAAGATGAAGAAAAATATTCTCCTATCATTAGCCCTGGCTATGGTCATGGGAAGATTGGCATATGGTCTATTATTTATAATTGTGGTAAACTTATTCGGTATCGATTTACCTTTAGGATTAGGGTTGTCAGCATCCTTGGCAAAAGGTATTCCCGGAATACTGCTCCAAATGATGATCATCCCTGTTTTAGTTCGTGCTTTAGAAAGGAGTTCTTTTAAAAATGGAAAGATTGAAAACAGTAAAGGAAATCCTAAGAGAAAATAATTATACATGTGTGATCAGTGATGGAGATGAAGTCATCTACACATCTGTAGAAAAAGGCGTAAAGCCTTTACTGACATTTTACAATAATCATCCCCAGTATCATTCGTTATATATTGGGGATAAAATCATTGGCAAAGGGGCAGCGTTTTTATTGGTGTTGTTATCCATAAAGGGCTTGTATACACCTATAATCAGTCAGAGCGCGTTAGAACTGTTGCAAAAACATAAGATTGAAGTCCAATGGGATAAAATTGTACCCTTTATAAAAAACAGAACGGGAGACGGAAGATGTCCCATCGAAGCCGCAGTCCTAGATGAAGAAGAACCCATAAGAGCTCTCGAAAAAATTAGGATGAAAGTGAAAGAACTGAATACAAAACATAGATAAAAGAATAGAAAGATAGATAAGAGATAACAGATAAGAGATAACAGTTAAGGTTGATTTTGCTTTGCAAAATCTCCATTAATAATAAAGAGGGGAATTTGCTTTTTTAGCAAATTCCCTTCCTTAACTATTATCTGTTATCTATTATCTCTTATCTGATTTTATTATCTATTTTTTCTAAGAACTTATCTATCGCTTCTACGCTGGGAAAGGCAGCTTGTGCCATTTTATCTGAACCGCCGCCTTTTCCGCCTAAGTCAGGTGCATATTCTTTGATTAGATTACCACAGTGAATATTGAAGCCTCCATTGTGGAAAAGTAGGACCCCTTTTTCAGGAATAGATATTAAAGTCAAAAACTTATCTTCAGTGGTAGAGACTTTTTTTGCGATTCGCTTTAAATCATTCATATCGTAAAAAGAGTATTTGTGTAAGTAAAATCTATCAAACCCTTCAGTAATTTTATTCACTTCAGTTTCGTAAATAGAATCTTTAATCTCTAAGAGCTGCTTTTTAATTTCTTGGTTTTTTTGTTCTTCCTTTTTAATTTTTTCCATTAAGTTGAGTTCATTGGCAGAAAATAATTGATACAATTGCATCTGACTGTCATGTTTTATTTGATAATCTTCTAAAGCCCGCTTGCCACACTTGAAATAAATTCGAGTCATCCCTTTGTAGTTTTCCGCTTTCAAAATTTTAATAATGCCCACTTCTCCAGTGCGAAAAGGATGTGTGCCACAGCAAGCAACACAATCAACACCATTAATGGTAACAATTTTAATATCTTCTGTTACATTCAAGGGTTTTCTTAAAGGATATCTGCCGGCTTCATGAACACTTTTTAGAATGTTTGTTTCAACAGGTAAGTTGGCATAAACCACATCATTTGCGATATTTTCAACTTTTCTCAAGATTTCATCAGTGATGTTTTGCATGTTTATATCCATGGTAATGGTGTCATTACCCATATGAAAACCTTTATTTGTAGCATGATATTCACTAAAGAAAATCCCTGATAAGATATGTTCGCCACAATGATTCTGCATCATATCTAATCGATTAGCCCAATTTATCTTGCACAGGACTTCTTTGTTTTTTGGGGCCTTGCTCAGGGCATGATAGATCTTTTCGTTTTTTTCAAAGACACTGATAACGGGGGAGCCATCAATGGTACCAGTATCACCAGGTTGACCTCCGGCTCGAGGAGAAAAAATGGTTTGATCCAGTAAGACTAAAAAATGATCCTTTTCTTGGCTTATACCAATAACATGACTTGTACATTCAGTAAGATATACGTCTTTTTCATAAAGTTTAACGGACATATTAAATGAAAACCTCCTACCATATGGTTTCTTTTATTTTATCCAAACCAGCATTAGAAGTCAAAATTAAACATTTACATTAAGAATAAGACCTTTTAGGGGTATATACTTCGACAGAAAGAATTATTTTTTAAAAGATTGACTATAATGATAGTATTAGAAAATAGAATTCTGTATAATTATAGATAGAAGAGGTCTTATAATATTGAGGCATAATAAGAAGGTGTAATATATGAAAAATATTTTTGATTCACAAAGCTGGAAAGCAACTTTGAGAATATTGATTCTTATTGTGATATCCATTGTGATTTATAAATTCATGGACAATGCGGATAACTTTTATATTACAGCAGGAGAGAAAGTGGCAACCATTACAAGTTCGGCAAAGCCTTTCATCTTTGCGGCTGTTATTGCCTATATCTTCAATCCTGTGGTAGACATTTTCGATGAAGTTATAACCAATAGAGTTATATCAAAAAGAGTTCGTCCCAATCATAAAAGAATTATTAGCACATTGACAGTGTACGTTATTTTAATTTATATTATGGTTTCAGCTATTGTTTATGTGCTTCCGGAAATGGTTCATAGCATAACAGACTTGTTGGAAGATTTACCGGAGATGCTTGATAATGGGCAAAAGTTACTTCTTGCACTGAATCAACGTGTCTACAGCGGTAATGCAGATATTTTAACCGTTAAGACTTCAGAAATTATAAATTCCTTGTTTAATACCATAAGTGAAAAGGCTGCGGCCATAGCAAATACAGTCCTTGTCAGTGCCATTTCATTTACTACGAGTACCATCGTCGTTGTGTTCTCTTTGATTATTTCAGCGTATTTTATTATCTCAAAGGATGCATGGATTACAGGATCAAGAAAAACAATTAAAGCTATTTTTGGAAGAAGAACTCTCATTCGATATGATATTTTTTGGAAAAAGATGAATAAAACATTTATAAAGTTTATTTTAGGTAAAGCAGTTGCTTCGCTGATATTAGGTTTGCTTTGCTTTGTAGGACTCATAATTTTGGAGAGCCCCTATGCCATATTGATTAGTGTTATTTTTGGAGTAACGAACATGGTTCCTTATTTTGGTCCTTTTATTGGTGAAGTTGTTGGAGCTACACTTGTGGCATTGGTTAATCCTTTGCTTGGATTGTGGGTATTGATATATCTCTTTTTATTACAACAGGTGGACGCTTTTTTCTTGACACCCAAGTTGGTAGGCGATGCTTTAAAAGTAAGCCCTGTTTGGATTATGTTTTCCGTTATTTTAGGGGGGCAACTTTTTGGGATTATGGGAATGTTCTTTGGGGCACCCATTATTGCTGTTATATTAGATGTGTTGAATTATCGCATAAAAAAGAAACTGATTAAGACGCAAACATAATCATTAAGAGGTGAAAAATGATATTATCTGATGGAACAATTAGACGATTGATTGGTGAGGGGACACTGTGTATCGACCCTCTCACAGATGGACAAATTCAACCTGCATCTGTAGATTTAAGATTAGGCAACCATTTTCTTAAAGTAGATGAAAACACAGTAGAATCTATGTCTTTGGATAAGGAAATAAAATATGTTGAATTTGTCAGCGAAGAAGTGATTATTCCGCCCCATTCTTTTCTTTTAGCCACCACCATGGAATATATAAAAGTACCAAAAAATCTAACCGCTTTTGTGGAAGGAAGAAGTTCCATTGGAAGAATCGGTCTTTTTATACAAAATGCAGGATGGGTAGACCCTGGATTTCAAGGTGAAATCACTTTAGAATTATACAATGCTAACCGTTTGCCTATAAAACTCATTGCAGGACGTCGCGTATGTCAATTGGTTTTTGCACAGTTAGATCAGGAAGCCATGAACCCCTATAATGGAAAATATCAGAAACAGAAAAGCGCTACGGGAAGCAGAGTTTATATGGATTTGAAATAATATTGCCCCCTTTTTCATAAATCTATTTGTGATGAATAAAATATATGAGGATAGGGGGGTTCGTTTTATGGTGATAATAATCAGAAAAGGAATTTTGGTCTCTTTAGTTTTGTTTCTATTGCTTGCATCGACCATATATCTAAATAGAAATACATTGTTGCATGCTGTACAAATAAGAAACCAAAGCATTGTCCTGATTGACCCAGGTCATGGGGGCATGGATGGAGGTGCCACCACCAAAAATGGCATAAAGGAAAGTAATATCAACCTTGAAATTTCATTTAAGTTGAAAGAATTATTTGAAGAAAATGGTTGGAAAGTGATTATGACACGGGATGAAGATATTGGGTTGAATTCTAATACAGGTACCATACGTAGTAAATATGTGCAAGGCCTCATTAACAGAAAAAAAATTATTGAAAGAGAAAAGCCGGATTATGTTATTCTGATACATCTAAATAGTTTTCCAGATCCTTCATGCTATGGCGCTCAAACCTTCTATTCAAAAAAAACACCTGAAAGCAAACTTCTTTCTGAACAAATTCAAAAGGTATTAGTTGAAGAAATAGATAACGAAAACAGAAGAAAAAGTAAAGAAAAAAATGATGTTTTACTCTTGAAAAACAATGGTATTCCAACAGTTCTGGTTGAATGTGGGTTTTTATCCAATCCTGAGGAAGAAAAATTACTTCAGGATGACGCCTATCAAATACTTTTGGCACAATGTATCTATCAAGGATTGGCAGAATATTGTGAAAAGACAAATAATCCACCCAAGAAAGGTATAGAATATATAGTAAATCAGTAAAGAGATTGGAGATGAAGGATATGGGCGAAATTGTTGGTGCTTATCTCATGCCCCATCCACCTGTTATTATTCCAGAAGTTGGAAAAGGAAGAGAAAAAGAAATATATGATACCATTCAGTCAATGAATAAAGTGGCTCAGGACATAGCTGATAAAAAGCCCGATACCATTATTCTCATTAGTCCTCATGGTGCGCTTTTTAAAGACGCAGTGGCGATTATGGGTACTCCTAAGCTAAAAGGGCAATTAGATGAGTTTGGGGCAAAACAAGTCTGTGTTGAGAAAAATAATGATTTAGAACTGGGAAAAGAGATTGACCTGATATCTTGGAGTGAGGGGATTCCGACTGTTTTTTTGGATGACGAAAAAATTCAAAGTTACCATGTAAGTTCAAGGCTTGATCATGGGGCCATGGTTCCCCTTTATTTTGTAGAAAAGGCGTACAGTTCTTATGATTTGGTTCACATTAATTATGGATTGCTATCAAAAAAAGAATTATATGCTTTTGGAGAAATCATATCGTCTTGTGTAGAAAAATCAGATAAAAAAGTCGTTATTATTGCCAGTGGTGATTTGTCTCATAAACTTACCCCTGATGCACCTGCGGGATATAATGAAAAGGGAATATTATTTGATGAAAAACTTCTGGGACTATTAGCAGCAAGTGATATAGAAGGCATTTTTTCTATAGAGGATTCATTGGCAAATGACGCGGGTGAGTGTGGTCTTCGTTCCATAGAAATGATGTTAGGCGCATTTGAAGGAAAAAACATCTCTGTTGAAGTACTTTCCTATGAAGGACCCTTTGGTGTGGGCTACGGAACAGCAATAATAGTTCCTGGAGAAAGAAATACAGGAAGAAGCTTTAAGAATAAAATATCAGAATTAATGAACAAGAAAATCACCAAGGTTCGAGAAAAAGAAGATGAATATGTAACCCTTGCACGGAAAGCTTTAGAATACTTTGTGTTGCATAATAAGAAGCTTAAGCTCCCCTTAGATACAAGTACAGACATCATAAAGAAAAAGGCAGGCGTGTTCGTTTCCATCAAAGAAGAGGGTGAACTCAGAGGATGTATCGGGACTATAGAGGCAACCCAAGAGAATATAGGAGAAGAAATTATTCGTAATGCCATACAGTCCGGAACACAAGATCCCAGATTCCATCCAGTAGAAAAAAATGAATTGGACAAGTTGATTTATTCAGTGGATATCTTGGGTGAGCCAGAACCCATTGAAAGCAAAGATAAGTTGAATGTGAAAGAATATGGTGTCGTTGTTGAAAGTGGGTCCAAGAGAGGGCTTCTTCTTCCAAACCTTGAAGGTGTTGAAACCATTGATGATCAAATCAGCATTGCATTGGAGAAGGCAAATATAAGAAAAGGTGAAAAATATAGACTCTACAGATTTAAAGTAAAAAGGCATAAGTAGTATAGGGGAGGGGTCACCCTAAGACTGTGGATAAGATGTTGATAACAAAAATACGCATCTCTGGGAACGACTTGTTGGAATGCAAGCAGGGATTAAAAGTTTTCCACACATGATTTTGGATATTGTTGCGTCAAAGAACTAACAATGTGTGGAAAACCCTGAAAATCGTTTGTTTATTTAGATAGTTCATGTTGATAAAAAAACTCTACCACTTAATCAATCATTTCGCTAATTTGCATGTGAGGAATACGTATTCCATATTAAGCGAATCAAATTTCGCGAAAGGAATGAAAGCAAATGAAAGAAGTAAAAGAGTGCTTGTTTTACGAGAAAGTAGATAGCGGAAAAGTTAAATGTGTTTTGTGCCCCCAGTACTGCTTGATTGAGAAGGATTGTGTTGGTTTTTGTAATGTTAGACATAATGAAGAGGGTGTTTTATATAGTAAGAATTATGGCATTATTTCATCCTATGCAATGGATCCCATAGAAAAGAAACCCTTGAAAAGATTTCATTCCGGGAGTAAGATTTTATCAGTAGGCACTTTTGGCTGCAATCTAAAGTGTTCTTTTTGTCAAAATCATAGCATTTCACAAGAGTTAAAAGAGGGAATCAGCACAACACCTCAAAATATCGTGGATATGGCTTCTCATGAAGTGGACAATATAGGGATTGCCTTTACCTATAATGAACCCTCTGTCTGGTATGAGTTTATTATAGAAACGGCCAAGCTCAATAAAGAAAATGGAAAAGAAAATGTTTTGATTACAAATGGTTACATTAATGAAGAACCTTTGGAGAAACTGCTTCCGTACATTGATGCTATGAATATAGATCTAAAAGGGATGGACGATTCATACTATAAAGATGTGTGCAAAGGTAGAGTTGCGCCGGTGTTAAGAACCATTGAAAAGAGTGTCAAGCAGTGTCATGTGGAAATCACAACTTTGTTGGTTACAGATCAAATGGATGATCTCAAAAAAGTAAAGGACATTGCTCAATGGGTTGGAAGCATCAACAAAAATATTCCTCTCCACCTCAGCAGATATTTCCCCAATTACCACTACCAGAAACCCCCAACAGATGTAGACTTTATGAGAGCAGCAAAGCACGAAGCAGAGAAGTACTTGACGTATGTCTATTTAGGAAATATATAATTTTAGGTGACAGGTGACAGGTGACAGGTGACAGGTGACAGAGTAGAGATAATAGATAACAGATAATAGTTTAGGATGATTTTGTTACACAAAATCTCCATTTTAAAATAACCAGAACAATGTTTTATATAAATAGCCAAGTTTTGCTTCAGCAAAACTCTCCTTAACTATTATCTATTATCCCTTATCTATTATCTGTTATCTATTATCTCTTATCTATTTTCGGAGGTTTTTATGCTAAAAGAAAAAGTAACTTATCCAGACGGGTTGCCCATTAACATAAGCGTAATGGCTATTGAAGAATACCCCATTCATTTTCACGATGAATTAGAAGTTATTTTTGTTTTAGATGGAACGGTAAAGGTAAAGGATGGGTATTATACTTATTCTTTAAAAAAAGACGATGTACTCATAATAAATGATAGAGAACTACACAGTATTAATCGAACCCGAGAGCCCAACATCATATTAATCTATCAGATTGATTTGCAGTTTTTCAGCCAATTTCATTCAAATTTATCTAACCCTTTTTTTGTTACGGATACCTCTTATCATGTAGAGGGGCTAAATGAACCTCTGGAAAAACTAAGAAAACTTATGGCCATAACCATGTTGGAAGTCATTAACAAAGCTGCTGGTTACAAAGATAGAATCATTGATAGCGCCAATGCGTTTATAACTGGCTTAAACAATGATTTTCAATATTTTTCAATGGATGAAGGCAAGTTTGTAAACGAAATGAAAAACAAAGGCAATAAAATATTGGCTGAAAGAGTCCACAGGATTACTGATTTTATTTATGAAAATTATGATAGGAAATTGACACTTCAAGAAATCGCTGATCGAGAACACTTGAGTATTTACTATCTATCTCATGTTATTAAGGAATCCATGGGATTGAGCTTTCAAGATTTCTTAAACTTTGTAAGAGTGGAACAATCTGAAAAATTGCTTTTAGGAACCAATAGAAAGACCAGTGAAATCTCCTTTGAATGTGGGTTTTCTGCTTCTCGGTATTACATCAAATATTTTGAAAAATGGTATGGTTGTCATCCTGACGAATATAGGCAGATTTACTCAAAGAAGATCATAGGGAATGAGCTTAATGCAAATGTTTCTCACTATGTGCCAGAAAGCATCTTGAGCATTCTTAAAAATCGCTTTAATAATGAGTATTCCAATTATGGCAACAACAATGGAAGCTCAATAAAAAGTATTGAAATAAATTGCATGAAAGAGGGAAAAAACTATCGTGCAAAACATTTTATAGATACTTTTTTAATCCAAGACAGCACCCAGTATCTGTACGCAGAAAATCTCAAAAGGCTTAAGGAAGTTTGTAATGATCTTAAGATAAAAAATGTAAAGGTTTCATTAAATTCATTTGTTGAGCCTATTGCCCTTAAGAATATAATGGATATGGATTATAAAGTTAAACTTTCCTTTGATTATCCTCAAAACCAGCAAGCCTTCGACGATATTATTTTTAAGCTAAGGATGATTATTAGAAAGGACCCTCAAATCTTCCAAAAACTGTTTTTTGAGTTGGTTATTTCTGAATCAGATAAAGAAAAGGCTAAAACCACCATTTCACAAATAAAAGAAGTTATGGGGACTCCTTTTAATATAAAGGTACAAGAATATCAACAGGAATCTGAAATCAATTATTTAAATGATTCCATTTTAAAGGTTCCTTTTATCCTGAAAAATATTCTTGAATCGTGCAAGGAGCAAAAGAACTTAGATCTTTGTGGGGATACAAATACCCATGCATTTTTATCAGGAGAACCCGGAATTATAACACGTTGGGGAATAAAAAAACCTTCTTATTTTGCCTATCAGATGTTAGCGGAATTGGAAGGAGAAGAAATCGCCAAAGATAAAGGCTATATTATTATAAAGAACGAAGATACAATCAAAATCTTGCTTTATGCATCTGAAGTGACGCCTAAAGATTACAAAGAATTGAAATCCCCCGATGAACTCTTGTCCATAATAGAGAATACCCGAACGGATAATCAATGGGTTCTAAAACTTAAGGAGTTAAAAGGACATTATAAGATTAAGAGATACAAATTAAATAAAAGCAACTGTATCTTTACCTTGTATTCAAATTTAGGGTTTCCGGAGACCCTCACACTTAAAGAAGAACAGATGATAACATGGGCTTCTTATCCAGGTGTCAGTATTAAAGAAACCATTGTAGATAATGGCGTATTGGACATTCACTCGAATATGGATGAATTTTCTGCAGAATTAATTATTGTTGAGAAAATATAAGAGAGTAACAGCAAGACAAGCATTTATGGCTTGTCTTTTTTATTTGTTTGCTATTTAATATAGACTTAACAGATAAGCAAACAGCAAACAAATACATCAAAGTCAGCAAACACATAATTGAATATTCTGATAAATCACACTATAATATTTACATAATATTTGAAAACAATTTGAGTGAGAATAGGAGGAACGTGTATGAAAGTATTACTAATAGGGGTTGGTGGCGTTGGTGAATCAGCAGCTGCCATTATTAAGAAAGCAGATTCCAATAGTGAGTGGATGGAAAAAATGATTTTAGCGGATTATGATGTTGCAAAAGCAGAAAGATTATCAAAAAAACTAGGGGAGGATCGATTTCCTGCTGAAAAAATAAACGCAAGAAATTCAAATGAAATTATTGATTTGGTAAAAAAATACAATGTAGATATGATTATGAACGCTGTTGATCCTTCTTTTAATGAAGTTATTTTTGATACTGCTTTCGAAGCGGGTGTCAACTATATGGATTGTGCCATGACTTTGTCAAAGCCACATCCCGAAAAGCCTTATGAGAAGACACACATTAAATTAGGAGATTATCAGTTTGAAAAAGCAAAACAATGGGAAAAAAAGGGCTTACTTGCTTTAGTGGGTTCAGGAGTTGAGCCTGGTATGGCGGATGTTTATGCAAAGTATGCTCAGAAGCATCTTTTTGATGAAATAGAAGAAATAGGGGTAAGAGATGCCGACAACTATGAAGTTGAAGGAAAGACCGTTGCCTTTGGTTTCTCTATTTGGACAACGATTGAAGAATGCTTGAATCCTCCAGTAATATGGGAAAAAGATAAAGGTTGGTATACAACAGAACCTTTCTCAGAGCCTGAAATTTTTGTTTTTCCAGATGGCATAGGACCTGTAGAGATTGTCAATGTAGAGCATGAAGAAGTTCTTTTGGTACCCAGATACATTGATTGTAAAAAAGTAACCTTTAAATATGGATTGGGTCAAGAGTTTATTAAATTCTTAAAAGACTTAGAATCTGTTAATATGGATAGCAAAGATATGAAAATCAAAGTTGGCGATTCAGAAATAACACCAAGAGATTTTCTTGCAAAAACAGCACCGGACCCATTGGAAATAGGTAAGATTATGAAGGGTAAAGGATGCGCAGGTACATGGGTTAAAGGTAAAAAAGATGGCATGGAAAGATCCATATACCTCTATCAGGTGGCAGACAACCAAGAGTGCCTAGAGAAATTTGGGACTCAAGCAGTTGTGGCACAAACTGCATTCAATCCTGCAATTATGATGGAACTTATAGCTAAAGGCATATGGAAAGACGCCGGAGTACATGGACCAGAAAATTTTGATCCAGATCCCTTTGTAGAAAGAATGAGCAAGTATGGATTTCCAGGCGGCTTAATGGAAATGGATTCTGAATACAAAAGCAAAATGGAAGCTGAAGAATTAATGAAAACAGTTAAATAATCATTATTAAATTTTAGTAGGGTCGGGTCCCGTGCCCGACCTTTTTTTCTTATACTTCAACTTACACTTAATCGGGCAGGCACAGAACCAGCCGCTACAAGGACAACCGCAAGGGTCGTCCCTACACAGTCCTTGATCCCAATCTTATCTGCCCCTACTCCTCTAACCTTAAAACGAAGATTTTGGAACAAAATCAACCACAACTCTTATCTATTATCTTTTATCTCTTATCTTCTCTTATCTTTTCTGTCCCCTGTCCCCTGTCCCCTG
>JADQBM010000012.1:29205-68558 GCA_016278615.1 Clostridia bacterium
ATCTTTTATCTCTTATCTTCTCTTATCTTTTCTGTCCCCTGTCCCCTGTCCCCTGAACTGATAGATTGCCACGTCACTTTAAACTCCTCGCGATGACAAATATAATTATAATAGCATGACAATTAAAAATGAAGATTTTGCCCCTAAGTACTCCAAAATCAACCACAACTCTTATCTATTATCTTTTATCTCTTATCTTCTCTTATCTTTTCTGTCCCCTGTCCCCTGTCCCCTGTCCCCTGTTCCCTAATCCCTAATCCCTAATCCCTACATATACATACTTAATATTTCTACTGAATAAAATGATAGTATGTGAGGTGAATATTTTGGGAAGAAATGCGCTGTTGTGGACAATTATTTGTATAACAGGTATATGTATCATGCTTTTGATGGAAAAGATATTATAGGTAAACTTGAAAAGCCTTTGATTATATCGTAATATTAGTAAAAGAAAGAATTCAGGGAGGAAACAAATGAGACATATTTTATCTGTATTGGTGGATAACCATCCCGGCGTGCTGAGAAAAGTTGCGAGCCTTTTCAGTAGAAGAGGATATAATATCGATTCCCTTGTTGTGAGTGAGACAGAGAATACAGAAATATCAAGAATGACCATTGCGGTACATGGTGATGAAGATATCCTTGAACAAGTGATTAAACAGCTTGATAAGTTAGTAGATGTCATAAAGATTGAAGATATCACCAATAAACCCACAGTAAGTAAACAGCTTCTCATGATAAAGGTAAGTGCGGATTGGAAGACACGCATAGATATTATTACCCTGATGGATGTTTTTAGAGCGAGAATCGTACATATTGGAAAAGAAAGCCTTATCGTAGAAGCCACAGGAGAACAAAGCAAAATAGACGCAATCATTGAGACCCTTCAACCCTTTGGGATACTTGAGCTGGTAAAAACAGGTACAGTGGCGATGTTGAGGGAAGTGGAAGAATAAGTGGAAGTGTAAGTTTAAGTTTAAGTGTAAGAGGAAGTATAAGTGTAAGTGTAAGTATAAGTATAAGTGCAAGTCTAAGTACAAGTATTTACTTATACTTAATTTTTAAACTTAAACTTCAACTTTTAATTTATACTTCAACCTGCAAATTAACGGGAGGAAAAAAATTGAAGATAAATAGACAAGAAATCGAAAGGTATGTTGAGAAGATGATGTTTTACTATGACATACCGGGACTTTGTGTTGGAATAAGTCATGAAGGCCAGTTAAAATATGAAATGGGTTTTGGATATAAAAATATTGAAACCAAAGAGAAGGTAGATGAACATACTATTTTTCACATTGCTTCTGTTGCCAAGCTGTTTGTTGGTACGGCCATAATGCAACTCGTGGAAAGAGGTCTGTTAGATATCGACCATCCAGTGGTAGAATACCTACCTTATTTTAAGGTTAAGGATTCCCGTTACAAAAAAATTACGGTGAAGCAGATGCTTTCTCACACTTCAGGAATGCCAGATGTAGAGGATTATGAATGGGATCATCCCCAGACAGATGAAGCAGCACTTGAAAGGTATGTGAAATCTTTAGAGGAACTAACCCTCCTTTGGGAACCGGGAGAAAAGTTTTCATATAGCAACATTGCTTATGACATATTAGGACATTTAATTGCAAAAGTATCGGGTGTTTCTTTTGAAGAATACATAGAAAATAATATATTCAAACCTCTCAATATGATAAACTCCACCTTCCTAAGCTTTAACAGAGATATAAATGAAATAGCCTCACCTCACATAAAAGATTCAGATAAACATGTGGTTGTCAGCAAAGTATTTCCTTATAATAGGATACATGGCCCCAGTTCTACATTGACGTCCGATATAAAAGATATGCATTTATGGGCTTTTGCTAACCTTAATTTGGGCACTTTGAAAGATAGTAGAATCATAGAGGAAAGCACCTACAAGCTTATTTGGCATCCGATAATGCCTATTAATGAAAAAGAACAAATAGGCTTAAGTTGGTTTATGAGAGCATATAAATCAAGAACCTTATTTGGGCATGAAGGTAGTGACATTGGTTTCAGATCAAGTTTCGCAATTGTTCCAGAAAACAAAGTATCCATTAGTGTTTATGCAAACCTGCAATCTGCGCCAACAAGAAGGATACAACAAGGCATACTGGATATAATATTTCGTGAATGTGAAAGTAAAGAATAAACCCTTTATAATCTTAAAAAATGATGCTATGAATTAATAAAATTAAACAAGAGACATATATTTGTTTAAAGGGACTGATACTATGGAATGGATTACAACAATAGGAATCGCCATTGGACTGGCTATGGATGCATTTGCAGTATCCATATCTTGTGGACTTTGTATAAAGAGAAATATTTTAAGAAACGCTTTGAATGCGGGCATTACTTTTGGTATTTTTCAAGCAGGAATGACATACTTAGGTTGGCTGGCAGGATTTTTTTTCAAAGACTATATTCAGGCATATAACCATTGGGTCGCATTTGGGCTATTAACATTTATTGGTATAAGAATGATTATAGAAGCTTTCAAAGAAGATGGAAAGCCAATTGTCTTAACGGGAATTGTTATGCTCATGACCCTCGCTGTAGCTACCAGCATTGATGCCCTCGCAGCGGGCTTGAGTTTTTCAACACTCAATACAGACATTGTTTTTGCAACCATTGTAATCGGCGTTACGGCCCTTATTTTTTCATTTGGAGGCGTATTTCTCGGAAAGGCGGTAGGCAATACCGTCAATTTAGGCAAAAGATTTGACATTGTGGGGGGGCTGATATTAATCATAATGGGGGTTAAAATTTTATTAGAGCACACGATATAGTTCATTAATTTTTTATTATATTTACTAAAAATTCTAATAATTCTAAAAAAGCTGATGACAATCATAGGGGACCTATGCTATTATATAAATATTCAATGTAACCGGTTACAGAGCGATTCTTTGAAATGCAGGAATATTATTGAGTTATTGTATATTTTTTTATCAAACAATGTAACCGGTTACATTAAAGAAGGAGGAACAATTATGTCAAATGAGCCACAAAAAATTGGTCATGACGATTATGCTTCGGAGCCTGTCCCTGTGGGTTCAAGACGCGGACTATTAGCTATGTCGGCTGTAATGTTGGGATTTACTTTTTTTGCTGCCAGTATGTGGACTGGAGGGACATTAGGGCTTGGTTTTAGGATTTGGCCGGACCTTATTTTAGTCATCTTGTTCGGAAACTTGATACTTGGTGTATATGGTGCATTTTTAGGGTATGCCGCTTCCACAACGAACTTATCTACTCATATTTTAGCCCGATATGCTTTTGGTGTTAAAGGTTCAAAGCTTCCCTCTTTTATGCTTGCTTTTACACAAATCGGATGGTTCGGTGTAGGCGTAGCAATGTTTGCCTTTCCCATCAACAAATTTACAGGAATTCCTGTTTCTGTTTTAGTTGTTATTGGGGGCGTCCTTATGACTCTTACAGTTGTCATTGGATTTAAAGCCATTGAATGGATTAGTAAAATAGCAGTCCCTGCGATTATTATTTTGGGCTTTATGTCAGTAGGTAAAGCCATTGCAAGCAGTGGAGGTATTGCACCATTATTAGCGATACGACCTGAAGAAAATTTGACGGTTGCAGTAGGTGTGGCATTAGCTGTGGGGTCTTTTATTAGTGGAGCAACCCTTACCCCGGACTTTGTTAGATTTGCCAAGACAAAGAAGGTAGGCGTTACAGCAACGGTTATTGGCTTTACATTTGGAAATAGCTTAATGTTTATATTTGGTGCTATAGGCGCTATTTCTACTGGAATTTCTGATATTTCAGAAGTATTGGCCATACAAGGACTTCTCGGAGCAGGAATTGCTTTACTTGCTTTAAATATTTGGACTACAAATGATAATGCGTTATATGCCTCGGGTTTAGGCTTGGCGAATATAACAGGCTTGAAAAGGAAGCATTTGACACTTGTGGCAGGTGCTATTGGAACCATTTTTGCCATTTATCTTTACAATAATTTTGTAGGATGGCTTACATTTTTAAGTGTATCGCTGCCACCTATTGGAGGAATTATTATATCTGACTTTTATATTCGATGCAAAAAGATTTATGCTCAACCTAAAGACCACAAATTCAAGCAAATAAATTGGGCATCCATTGTTGCGTGGGTAGTGGCCATTGCTGTATCTACAGTATCGCCAGAAAGTGGGTTGTTTAGTATTGCACCATTAAACTCAATCATCACAGCAATAATCGTCTATGCCATTGCAGATAAAATGATTAATAAAGAAGAAAATGGACGTAACAATATTGTTGATTAGGAGGGTATCAGATGGATTTAATCATAAAGAATGCAAAACTAAGAGATCAAGTAGAATGTGTTGACATAGGAATTGAAAATGGAAAAATTGTAGCAATAGAAAAAGAGATCCAAAATAAGGGCAAAAAAGAAATAGATGCAAAAGGCAATTTGGTAACACCTCCATTTTGCGATCCTCACTTGCACCTGGATGCGGCACTAAGCGTAGGTGATCCAAGATATAATATGTCAGGGACGCTCCTCGAAGGCATTCAGGTGTGGGGAGAGAGAAAACCACATCTCACAAAGGAAATAATAAAGAAAAATGCCATTGAAGCGGTTAAATGGGAAGTAGCAAATGGAACTCTGAAAATAAGAACCCATGCAGATACTACTGACCCCAAGCTTCTTACAGTAGAATCACTATTAGAAGTCAAAGAAGAACTTAAAGATCTTGTGGATATTCAGGTTGTTGCTTTTCCTCAAGATGGTATCTTTACACTTCCTGAAGGACAAAAATTAATGGAAAAGGCAATGGACATGGGCGTGGACGTTGTAGGTGGAATACCTCATATTGAATATACCAGAGAAGATGGTGTAAAAGATGTGGAATATGCCTTTGATTTAGCAGAAAAGCACGATGCCCTCATTGACATTCATGTGGATGAAACGGGAGATGATCAGTCAAGGTTTGTTGAAGTTATGGCAAAAGAGACCATCGTTAGAGGATTGCAGGGAAGAGTAACGGCCAGTCATACCACGGCGATGCATAACTATAACAACGATTATGCATTTAAATTAATTGGTATTTTGAAAAAGGCCGAAATGAATATGATTACCAATCCCTTTGATAATTCAGTTCTTCAAAACAGAACCGATGGGTATCCAAGAAAAAGAGGCCATACGAGAGTGGATGAAATGCTTAGTAGAGATATAAATGTCTGTATTGGACATGACTCTATTATGGACCCCTGGTATCCCATGGGAAAAGGAAGCATGCTTCAAGCAGCAAACCTTCTTTTGCACTATGCCCAATTGAGCGGTTATGATCAGATTTTTCAACTCTATGATATGATTACTACCCATTCAGCTAAGACCATGTGTATTTCTGATACCTATGGCATTGAAGTAGGTAAGCCAGCGGATATGATTGTCATAGATGCAACCAATGAAATGGATGCCATTAGATTAATGAGTGAATGTTTGTATGTCATAAGAAAAGGCAAAATTGTCGCAAAGACCATCCCTGCAGAAAGAAAAGTGACCTTTAAGAACCAGAGCAAAACAATGGACTTCAAACTATAAACTATAATTATTGTATAAGAGAATGCTTCCTATGGAGCATTCTTCTTTGCATATGTTATAATAATTGTAATTGGTTACAGGAGTACGTTGATGGGGTGCGAATATGGTAAATATTAAAATGGTTGCAAAAGAGGCAGGTGTTTCTGTGGCTACAGTATCTCGGGTACTGAATCATCCTGAAACAGTGTCTGAAGATACAAAGAAACATGTCCTATCCATAATGAAACAGTTGAGTTATACGCCCAATAGCCTTGCAAGAGGATTGGCTCTCAATAAAAGCAATACCATAGCACTGTTGATTCCAAATATTCTAAACCCTAAGCATATGGAAATTGCAAAAGGCGTGGAAGATGTTGCCCATCAAAAAAAATATAATATTTTACTATGTAATACAGAAGGTAAAAAAGACAAAGAGAAAGAATATATCAATATTTTAATAAATAGAAAGGTAGACGGCATCATATTTTCAAACTGCTTGCTTTCAGATAATGAAATTCAAGAGTTGGCCAGTCAAAAAGCACCAGTGGTATTAATAGGAAAGAAAACAAGGAATGACATCAATGTCGTATATACAGATTATTATAGCGGTGCATATGAGGCTACCACACATCTGGTTGAGCTTGGTTATAAAAGAATTGCTCATATTACGGGTCCCAGATGGCAAGATGAAAATATCGATAAAGAGAAAGGTTATGAGAAGGCACTACAAGACAATAACCTACCTGTTCATAAAAAATACATTATTGCAGGGGACAATGACATTAACGGAGGGTACCTGGCAGCAAAAAAGCTAATGCGCATGAGTGAGCCGCCAGAGGCTATTTTTGCAGCCAATGATTTAATGGCAATAGCCACTTTAGATGCAGCAAGGGCATCGGGTTTTAAAGTCCCTGAAAACATAGCTGTAGTAGGCTTTGATAACATATCCATGTCAGCATTAGTAGAGCCTAAACTCACAACAGTTTCTCAACCGATCTACAAAATGGGGCTTTTAGCCGCAAGACTACTTTTTGATAATATTGAATATGAAAGTCAGGATTATGTCCCTCAAAGCATATTCTTACAAACAAAATTAAAGATAAGAGAATCTTGTGGTTACAATAAAAGAGTACGGCAAATCTTTGATTAGAGGAGGTTAAATTTTTGAGTTTATCGGTGGATTTCATGGGAATAAAATTGAAGAATCCCATTATTGCAGCATCTGGTCCTTGGAGCCGAAACGGAGAAATGATGAAAAAAGCCATAAATGCTGGAGCAGGAGCCGTTGTCACGGAGACAATCGTTAATGAAATAAGGGACAATGTAAGACCTCGGTTAGTTATCAAAGGAAAAGGCGTTCAAAACATTAGACTATATAGCGATTTTACCTTAGAAGAGTGGGAGCGTGAGATATACGAAGTCAAGGACATGGGAGGCGTTGTTATTGCAAATATCTTAGCACATTCACCTTCTGAAATGGCCTATATAGCAAGTCGGGTTGAAAAATTTGGAGCAGATGCTATTGAACTTGGGGTTTCATCTCCTCACGGAGAAGGAATGGAAGTTATAGTTTCTAATCCTAATAGAGTCTATGAATTTACTAAGAGTGTGGTAGAAAGAGTCAAAATTCCAGTCATGTTAAAAATGTCTCCAAGTGTCAACAATATGGCGGAAGTGGCTGTTTCTGCAGAAAAGGCGGGTGCCAAAGCAATTAGTGGTATCGATACCGTAAGGGCGATAATAGGTGTAGACATTGAGAATGAAAAACCTTACTTGCCCACTTATGGCGGATATTCAGGAGATCCCATTAGACCTATTGGTCTTGCAGCAGTGGCAACCATAGCACAAGCGGTAGAGGCACAAGTATGTGGCATAGGGGGAATCGAAAATTCAAATCATGTACTTGAGTATATGATGCTGGGTGCATCAACCACCCAAATAGGTACGGCCATCATGATAAACGGATTTGAAGTTATAGAAACCATTGTATATGAACTTGAGAGTTGGCTTCAAAAGAGCAGATATTCAAGCATCACTGAGACAACGGGAAAGGCGCTGGCAGAATTGAAGTCCTTTGAGGAGATGAAGGTAGAACCCTATACGGCGAGTTTAAAGAGTGAGTGTGAAAAGGAAGATTGTAAATGTTGCAGAGTATCCTGTATGTACAATGCAATTTCCTATGAGCATAATAAGATTATAATAGACAGCGATCAATGTGCAGGCTGTGGCATGTGCATAAGCCTCTGCCCCCACAAAAAAATAGAACTTATATGGAAATAAGGAAACAAGGAAGATTTTATAACCTTCCTTGTTTCCTTATTTCTGTTTATGGTTCGTTGTTCGAGGTTTTCAATTTTTTCCTTCCAACACCGATTGAGTTTCTTTAAGCAACTCAATAATAGGAAGCTGCTGGGGACAATGCTCTTGACATTGGCCACACTCTATACAGGCAGAAGCCCGTTGCTTTGGTTGGACAAAGGTATTAAAATCTTTTAGAGTAAGATCATTTGTATCGTAAAGGAACATATCATTATAATAAGCAAATATTTTAGGTATATTCACTTTGGAAGGGCAAGGCATACAATAGCTGCATTCGCTGCAATTTACCTTGATTAAATTCCCATAAGTCTCTTTAACTTTTTTGATTAAATCAACTTCTTCTGGGCTCATGGTATCAGGTTTTGCCTGACTTAGAGTTTCTATGTTTTCTTTCACCTGTTCCATTGTAGTCATACCGCTCAAAATAACTTTAACGGATGAAAAATTGGCGAGCCATTTTAGCGCCCATTCAGCGGGTTTTCGTTTTACTTTATAAGTATCCCAAACCTCTTGAACTTGTTTTGGTGGAGCAATGGCCAAACGACTCCCTTTCAATGGCTCCATGATGATCACAGGGAGTTCTTTGGAAGCAGCATATTTTAGCCCTTCAAGTCCTGCTTGATACTCTGTATCCATATAATTAAGTTGTATCTGACAGAAATCCCATGGATAAACATCCACTATTTCTTTGAAGAATTCTTCTGAATCATGGAAAGAAAAACCAATATGTTTTATTTTCCCTTCGGCCTTCTTCTTTTCTAAAAATTCGAGTATATGATACTTATTAGCGATTTTCCATATAGCCTCTGTAATATTGTGAACCAAATAAAAATCAATACAGTCTACTTCAAGTCGAGCAAGTTGGTTTTCGAATATTTGATGGGCCTCTTCCTCGGATTTTGCCATCCAAACAGGCATTTTATCTGCAATAAATACTTTTTCTCGGTAACCATCTTTTAAGGCTTTTCCTACCACCACTTCGCTATTTCCGTCGTGATACATATAAGCTGTATCAATATAATTAACGCCATTGTCAATAGCATAGCGAATCATTTTAATGGCTTCATCTTCATTTATTTCCCTTAAATTTCCATTTATAATAGGCAACCGCATGGTACCAAAACCCAATAGAGATGCGTTAACGCCTATTTTTTCAAATTGACGATATTCCATAATGTCCTCCTTAGCTTATTAAATTAGAATTAATTGAACTTAATGTTAATCTTATCCATTGGGTAAATGATATCTAAGACCTTTATAAATGTCAAGGATGGTATGTAGGGGCTGGCCTCGCGCCAGCCCGCAACCAAAAACATGTAGGGGCTGGCCTTGCGCCTGCCCGGACAAGATATAGGTGACGGGGAACGGAGTAGCGGTAACAGATAACAGATAATAGATAACAGATAAGAGTTGAGGTTGATTTTGTTCCAAAATCTTCATAGTAGGGGTGGGTCCCTGTGCCCGCCCGTAAAAGGTAAGTGTAAGTACAAGAGTCATTTAAGATTCAAGATTGAAAGGAGAAATTTGGTTTTTCCAAATTTCCTCGATAATTCTTCATTATTCATTATTAATTCTTAATTAAACCCCAACTCCAACTTACCCTACTCCGAAGGAGTCTACTTAAACTTAAACTTCAACTTTGCAATCCCTGTAGTAAAACGTTCAACAAAAGAAGTATGTTTTCGACAAAACAAGTCAGAGAAAAAAGAAAATAGGGGGAGTATAATGTAAAAGTAATGTGTTTGAAAGGGGGTTATGTATGCAAACCGAGAAAATCCTCAAAATGGAGACAAGAATACTTTTTTATGGAGTATCATTGTTTGTTATCATTTTAGGTTTTTCTAATCTTTTGGTAAATAAAGAAATTTTATATGTCTCAAAAAGCCTACGGTCCTTGTGCATGGCAATGTTTTTTCTACTGGAAAATTCCATAGGAATGGTGACAACAATCTCGATAATTGTAGTTTTAGGGTGGAGACTTAAAAAACTACTTACAAGAAAAAATGAGAAGGGTATTGTATTTTTAAAAGAACATATCTACAGACAGTACTTTGATACAATTTCCGATGGCATCATAGCTTTTTCTCCTGACAAAGTAATCTTAATGAACGCAAATGGCAAACAGGTGATAGAAGATAATATGTTATTAAGTGATGATGCGTGTTCAATTCAAAACAATAAGAATTTTAAAGAATTGATGAATATGGTTTTCGAGAGCACTGAATCTCTTGATATTTCAAGCTATAAAATAGTAAACAGTAAAAAAGAGGAACATTACTACCATGTCAAAACCTTTACCGATTACTATGAAAATAAGCGAATAGGTTTTGTTATTCTTAAGGAGATTGAGCATCCGGATAATACACAAATCATCACGGAATATACTGAAAGCATGAACTTGGACAACACTAAATTTGAGATATTAAATAAGATTTCCCACGAATTAAGAACGCCGATAAATATATTGCAGGGAGTACTATACAATAGCATAAATACTGTGGAGGAAATTCAAGACGGGATTATAAAAGAAAAGCTCATGAGAGATATCTCTATATACGATAGAAATATCAGAAGAATATTAAAGCTTTCAAATAGCTTTATTGGTTTAATGGAGATGAGTACATCTGTTAATTCTTTGTATTTTCAAAATTGTGACATTATAAACATCATAAAAAGCTTATCTGAAGCATCTAAGGAATATGCCATAAAGAAAAGTCGAAAAATAGAATTTATTTCTGAAGCTGAAGAGTTATTTTGTGCTGTAGATGTAGACAAGTTTGAAAAAATGGTCCTTAACTTGTTATCTAATGCTATTAAATTTAGCACAGTAAACAGTAAAATACGAATTAAAGTAGTGGAAAAAGATAGAGAACTTAAAATTGATGTATGTAGTACAGGTGAGATCATTGAAGAAGAACAATTGGAAAATATTTTTAAACTTTTCAATCAAGGAGAACACCTTTTGACACGCTCTAATGAAGGGCTTGGATTAGGACTTCGTTTCGTTAAGCAGTATGCTGAGATGCATGGAGGCAAGGTTGAGGTTAAAACATTAGATAGGGAGACCAAGTTTTCTGTTAGGATACCTATCCGCATTTACGATAATTTACAACAAGTTGATTCTGCTATTGAAGCTGAAATTTGCAAACAAAAAGTAATGGTTGAGTTTTCAGATATTTAATTGTACACAAAAGGGCAGGGATACTGCCCTTTGTTATATAATAGGAAATATCGATTTCTATTATATAAAAAAGAGGGGAGTGCAGAGGGGAATCCCCTTTGTCGGTAAAGGAGGGTGCTCAGACTGTGATAGCAGTCGACGAAGGGAACCATAGGGTTCCATAGCGGAGTGGCGAAGCCACTTTTTTTATATTGGAAGATAATTAGAGGACAAAGTGGCATGAGAATTGCATTTAAAATAACAAAGAGAAATAATGGAGGTGTTTTCATGTATCGTAATATTTTACTTGAACAAGATGGCAAAATAGGAATCCTTAAGATTAATAGACCGGAAGCCTTAAATGCTCTGAATAATGATGTGCTTTTGGATCTAAACAAAGCGGTGGACGATATAGCAGCAAACGATTCCATTGAAGTATTAATTATTACCGGAGAAGGTAAAGCTTTTGTGGCAGGTGCAGACATTCTTCAAATGAAGGATTTGGATGCTGAATCCGGAAGAAAATTTGGAAATCTGGGGCAGGAAGTGTTCAGAAAAATTGAAAAGCTGGAGAAACCAAGTATTGCAGCGGTAAACGGGTTTGCATTAGGTGGAGGATGTGAACTTGCTATGTGTTGCGATATTAGAATTGCAAGTGAAAAGGCAAAGTTTGGCCAGCCAGAAGTAGGACTCGGCATTATTCCCGGGTTTTCTGGTACTCAAAGACTCTCAAGACTTGTTGGAATTTCAAAGGCAAAGGAGCTAATCCTAACAGGAGATTACATAAGTGCACAGGAAGCTGAACACATTTGTCTTGTAAATAAGACGGTTGCCCCTGAAGTTTTAATGGAAGAAGCAAAAAAATTAGCAAAGAAGATTCTTAAAAATTCTCCATTAGCTGTAAAATATGCGAATATAGCCATTAAACATGGATATGAAACGGATATTGAAACAGGTATTCGTATTGAGTCTGATCTTTTTGGCATGTGTTTTGCTACTAAAGATCAGAAAGAAGGCATGACTGCTTTTGTTGAAAAGAGAAAACCCGATTTTTCGGGAAAATAATTCTAAGTTTAATAGGAGGTAATATAATGAAGAAAATTGGTGTTCTAGGAACCGGTACAATGGGTGCAGGCATTGTGCAAGTTCTTGCTCAGTGTGGTTATGAAGTTGTTATTAGAAGCAGAAGGCAAACTTCTGTAGATAAAGGATTGGCGACTATCAATAAAAATTTAGACAGAATGGTTCAAAAGGAAAAAATAACAGCAGAAGATAAAGAACAGATTTTGACACGCATCTCAGGTTCAACAGATATTGCTATTGTTAAAGATGCAGATTTAATCATAGAGGCAGCGACAGAGGATTTAGAAGCAAAAAAGGCGTTGTTTAAGGAATTAGACGAACTATGTAAAGAGGATACGATTATTGCTACTAATACATCTTCTCTTTCCATCACAGAAATTGCTACAGCAACCAATCGACCGGGCAAAATTATTGGAATGCACTTTTTCAATCCAGTACCTATGATGAAACTGGTTGAAATCATTAAAGGCATTGCAACATCAGATGAAACAAAGAATACCATTTTAGATTTAACAAAAGCTTTAGGAAAAACAGCAGTTGAAGTTGAAGAAGCACCTGGTTTCGTAGTTAATAGAATATTAATTCCAATGGTAAATGAAGCCGCTGGAATTCTTGCAGATGGCGTTGCCAAACGTGAAGATATAGATCAAGCCATGATGCTGGGTGCAAATCACCCTATAGGACCTTTGGCGCTAGGGGACTTGGTTGGATTAGATGTGTGCTTGGCAATCATGGAAGTATTATATGCCGAGTTCGGTGATTCAAAATACAGACCCCACCCACTTCTGAAAAAAATGGTTAGAGCCAATAAATTAGGCAGAAAAACAGGCATCGGATTCTACGACTACACTAAGAAATAAAACTAAAGAGGCGCTAAGCGCCTCTTTGATTTAAGATTTAAGATTTAAGGAGAGATTTTACATATTATATGTAAAATCTTTTTCTAATTTTGTAGGGACAGGTCCCTGTGCCTGTCCGCACAGTTTCTACGCTTTCCGCATAAACGAAGATTTTGAGCAACAAAATCCACCATAATTCATAACTCTTAATTCTTAATTTATAATTCATAACTCTTAATTCTTAATTCTTAATTTGAGAACGAGCATCGTTCTCACCGGAACTTTTAATAATAATAATCGTCAAATATTCATGATTATTATTATTTTTTACTTTTCTTTAATATAAATATACTGTAAAATATTTTAATGACATGATTTTCCTAACTCAAAAGAAGATAAAAGATATTTTGCATAATTGTTTTGTGATAAAATAGAGAAAGAACTTAAGAACGGAAGGGACTAATAATGAAAATATTTATTAAATATTTTGTTGTAACTTTTTTAATATTTACGTTTATATTTACAGGGAGCATGCTTGCATACGACCAAATTTTTGAACCTAAAGCACCTGGTTTGGATGAGGGAGACTTGATTACTGATAATCCTCTTGATTTGGAAGATATGGATGTAAACTCATTTGATTATATGTTTAAAGCCAGTAACCGAATTAATGTTCTTCTTTTAGGGATGGAAGGACCTCGTACGGATACCATTATGATTGCCAGTTTTGATCCAGACATAAAAAAGGTAGATATCATTTCTGTTCCTCGGGATACTTATTATCCCAGAGAGGGATACAATAGTCCTGATAAGAAAAAGATGAATGCGGTTTATTTTGATGAAGGCGTCGAAGGAGTTGCAGTTGCAATAAGTGATATTCTTTTAGGGATGCCCATTGATTACTATATTAGGGTTAAGTATGATGGTGTGGAAAAGGTTGTTGATTCACTTGGAGGCGTTCCAGTCTATGTGCCTTTGAACATGAGATATGATGACCCCTATGACAGTCCCCCTCTTCAAATAAGATTGGAAAAGGGAAACAAAGTACTTACAGGAAAGCAAGCTGTTCAATTTTTAAGATTCAGAAAAAATAATGATGGAACAGGGTATCCTGATGGTGATATCGGAAGAATAAAGACGCAGCAGGAGTTTATGAAGGCAGCCTTTAAAAAGACACTGAGTTATCGGCTTCCAATCGTTGCAAATACAGTTATGAAATATATTAAAACAGATATTCCATTAAGTGAAGTCGCAAAACTTGCAGCTTCAGCCGTTGGAATGAGTGCTGAGGATCTATCCACTTATTCCCTTCCAGGGGGCGCTTTTAATTCCCAAGGATTATCATACTATTTGGGAGATGTTGAAAAAACAGCAGAAATAATAGAAGGTATATATAAAGCTGGTCAGGAAGAGGATTCTCAAGAGGATGGCGAAGAAGAGTAATAAGGATTTTGTCGGCCATTAAATAGGGAAGTGAAAATATGAGCTCAACAGTCTTAAAAGGAATTGGGATATTATTAGTTGGTCTAGTCGTTCTCTTAGGTGTTTACCTAGGCGTGTTTAATGGCGATGATAAAAAAGAAGACACAGAAATTATTATTGAGGAAGATGGGCAAACACAAAGCAATGAAAGCCCTCCAATAATGGTAGTGGATGATAAATTAAAAAGCAATATTATTACAGAAATCCTTAACTCAACTGATGAAATATATCTTGAGAGTTTGGTAGGTGCAGACTACCTGGTGTATTTATCCAATGAGGACAAAGAAGGTATAGAAAGAATTCTATCTTCATTGGACATTGCCAACAAAGAGAAATCCCCTATTGATAGGAATTATTTCTACTTTGCCCTTTACCTTCAGAGTAAAAACATCCATATATATTTTAATTCAGATAGCATCTTTATTGAAGATGACGAAGGGGCTTCTGGTTATCATGTAGAGAGAAATGGATTAATAGAGCTTATTAATGAATTGGAAAATGCCTATTTAGATCAAATAAATGGGTACGTACAGGGGATTGCTCCTACAGGCGTTGTTATTGAAGCTGCAGATGACAATAAAAAGATTCATGCAGATGAAGAACTTATACAAGAAGTTAAAGAGCTGATACAACTCACTGAAATTATCGATAATTCTGATATGAAGCTAATATCCCCAGAATATCCACTGTATAAAGTGACCCTATTATCAGATTCCAGAAATGCAGTGTTAACTTTAATAGATGAGACAATTGTCAGTTTGAATATTATGGGGGAGACCTCATATTTTAAAAACGAACCTGAGTTGGTAAACTTAATAAAAGAACAATTTAAGGGAGAAGATGATAACGAGAAATTATTGTTTAGTCCTTTATTTGAGTCTCACACAGTTGTTATAGATGACATGTCAGATGTGTATGATTTTGAAGATCCGTCCTACTACCGCTTAGAGCTTATTAGAGCTCTTATGAAAGCGGACAAAGAACAGACCACAAGAAGCATTGGACCCCGCGAAGAAATACGAATGTCTTTAAGCTTCTTGCTTCAAGGGAAAGAACTGGAAGTCCTTATATTTGATGATTATATACAGTATGATAAAAAAACATATAGAAGTCCTACAATTGCAGATAAGCTTTATAAAGTAATAAGTAACTAAATCCACAACCTTTATGAAATTTTTCTTTCTTGATTGAGACATTTTAAATACAGTGCTTCTACTTTGCATCCAAAGTATTCAGAAGAAACGGTATAAGAGGTAGTTAAGCCATTATCAGAAAGTTTCTTCATTAAATCATCATCATTGATACATCTTAAAATAGCTTCTGACAGGTCCGAATCCTCTTTAAAGATGATTCCATTATTACCATCTGTTATCAATTCTTTGATGTTGTCATCATGTCGTACGATGATAGGTGTCCCTGCTGACATGGCCTCCAATATGGTTAATCCTTGGGTTTCTGTTTTCGAAGTACTTACAAACAAATCAGCCAATTGATAATATAAGCCAGTTTCGTTCCAAGGCACTTTTCCGGTAAAAATAATTCTATCACTCAGTTTTAGCTTATGGCTTAAACTCTCCAATTCTTTTCTTTTGGGTCCATCCCCAACAATCACTAAGCGGGCATCAGGTCTTTTGCAAAGGACGTCAGGCATTTGCTTAATAATGACATCAATACCCTTTTCTTCTGATACTCTGCCAAGATAAAGAATAACTTTTTCATCAGGATTAATACCGATTTCTTTTCGCTTCCCTTCAAGTTCCTCTTTGGAATAAAGACCTTTCTTAAAATTATCTAATTTTATACCCGTAGGAATTACTTCTATATAATTCATTACCCCATAATTTCGCAGAGCATTTTTTGTTTTTTCAGAAGGGGCTATAACTGAGGCACATTCATTTAAATACAGTTTAGAGCCTACTTTTGAGAGCTTTGTAGCAATTCTTTTGTTAAAATTTTTCTTTGCTATATAGTGGGCATAATCCTCGTACATGGTGTGGTAGGTGTGAACAACAGGAATGCCCATTCTTCTTGCAAGAAGTCGCGCCATTAGACAAACACTAAACTCGGTTTGGGTATGAATAATATCAAGATTAAGATCTCTAATTTTTTTGATTACCGAATATGGGTATATCAACCCAATCCTAAATTCCTTCCATTTTCTAAAAGGAATAGAAGGTATTCTAATGACCCCTGGCTTATCATCTAAGTAGCCGGGTACCCGTACTGTAATAATGGTAACATTGTGGCCTCTTTTTTCTAATTCTTCTTTAAGTGTCATGGTAGAAGTCACAACACCATTTATCTGAGGATAATAACAGTCAGTAAATAATCCAATATTCATAAAATCACTTTCCTTCTTTTCAATAACATATTAATATATTACCTATCTATTACTATTTTACTACATTATTGACAATAATTTTGTTAAAAATGTGTTAAAAATTTTTAATTTGTATTTTGTCATCGCGAGCATAGTGTGGCGATCTCTAAAATGTTCTAAGATCTTAGATCTAAGGTGTAGGGAAAAAGTAGAAGATGTGCCCTTATCTATAATCTAATAATCATAAAATGTTTATATAATTGACGGCAAAAGCTGGCAATGCTATAATATAATCGTTCAATAAATGAACAAAATAGTTTTAAGGAAGTGTATAAAGAGGGTTTTTCTATGATAAATGAATCCGATATTCTTCAGATAGTTGCAGATAACCCACAAATCAGCCAGAGAAAAATAGCAGAAAAAACAGGGGTTTCTTTGGGACAAGTAAATTTTCTGATTAAAAAATGTGTAAAAAAGGGTTTTATAAAATTAGAAGGACAAAGCTCAAAGTCCATTAGATATAACCTAACACCAAAAGGCATGAAAGAAAAAGCAGATCTTACGCTACAATATATTAAACTATCCTATAAAGCAATAATCGATATCAGTAATAAAATACGTGAAATTACAGACGAGCAAATAAAAGAAAGCAAAAAAATCTACATTCTCGGTAAAAAGGATGAAATACTTCAACTTATTAAAATAGAATTAGATGAAAAACAAGCAGACTATAAAATTATAAATAATACTTATGAGATTGACATAACAAAAGATTATATCGTATTTATTTGGGAACATGATTTAACAGAAGAATTAATAGATATGAATTATATTAATATCTTGGAATAATAGGCCTGTAGTAAATATAGTAAAATGAAAGGGAGAATAAGGGTTATGGCTAAAAAGATATATCTGGCTTCACCTCATATGAGTGATGAAGGATATGAAATGGAATACATAAAAGAAGCATTCGATACCAATTGGATCTCACCTCTTGGCAAGAATATTACAGAGTTTGAGAATGAAATGGTAGCTCAAGTGGGTTCTAAAGCAGCAGCTGCACTCACAACGGGAACTGGAGCGATTCATTTAGCTTTGAGATCTGTTGGTGTAGGTCAAGGCGATGTTGTTTTCTGTCCGTCACTTACTTTTTCAGCAACAGCGAATCCAATCATTTATCAGAATGGGACACCTGTATTTATAGATAGTGATTATGAAACTTGGAACATGTGTCCAAAAGCCTTAGAAAAAGCTTTTATAAAATATCCAAAGGTAAAGGCTGTTATTGTGGTTCATCTTTATGGCCTTTCAGCAGATATGGATAAAATTGTAGGAATTTGCAACAAGCATAATGTGCCACTCATAGAAGATGCTGCAGAGAGTCTGGGCACCTATTATAAAGGTAAACATACCGGTACCTTCGGTAATTATGGGGTGTTCTCTTTTAATGGTAACAAGATTATCACCACTTCTGGTGGCGGGATGCTTGTTTCTGATAATGAGGAGAAAATAGCTAAGGTAAGATTTTGGGCGACGCAGTCAAGAGATTCTGCGAGACACTATCAACATAGTGAGTTAGGATTTAATTATCGCATGAGCAATGTAGTTGCCGGGATCGGCAGAGGTCAGCTTAAGGTGTTAGAACAAAGAGTTGAAAAGAAAAAATACATTTTTGACTTTTATAAGAGAGAACTTGGAGGTCTTGAAGGTATTCGCTTCATGCCATCTAATGAGTGGAATGAGCCCAACTACTGGTTATCGTGTATCACCGTAAGTGGAGATGTCAAACCCCTTGATATTATGGAAGCTCTTGAGAAAGAGAATATTGAATCAAGACCCATTTGGAAGCCTCTGCATATGCAACCGTTTTTTCAGGAATACGACTTTATAGGTGAAGGCGTATCAGAAGAGTTATTTGAAAATGGCGTGTGCCTCCCATCCGATACCAAGATGTCAGATGTAGATCTTCAGCGAATTTGCTATATTATAAAGGGGTTGTGGAAGTAACTATGGACCGTAAAAAGGGGTTATATGAGAAGCTTATTAAACGACCTCAAGATTTTATTCTAGCATTAATTGGAATTATTATTCTAAGCCCTGTATGGATGGTCGTACCAATCTTAATACGAATTAAGCTTGGTAGTCCAATTATTTTTAAACAAATTCGAATAGGACTTAATGAAAAAGCATTTGAAATTGTTAAGTTTAGAACCATGACCAGTTGGTGTGATGATAAAGGAGAGCTCTTACCTGACCATATCAGACTTACGAAGTTTGGAAAGCTTTTAAGAGCTACAAGCATAGATGAACTTCCAGAACTATGGAATATAATCCGAGGCGATATGAGTTTTATTGGCCCAAGGCCGTTATTAGTTCAATATTTGCCACTCTATAACGACCATCAAAGACGCCGGCATGAAGTAAGACCAGGACTTTCAGGACTTGCACAAATCAGCGGAAGAAACGCCATCAGCTGGGAAGATAAATTCAACTTAGATGTTCAGTATATTGATAGCATATCCTTTATAGGAGACTGGAAGATTATGATTTCAACTCTAAAAAAGGTCTTTATTAAAGAAGGGATTAATTCGGAAACAACAGCTACGATGGAGCCTTTTAAAGGAAATAAAAAAGGAGAGTAAAACGATGAAAGACAAGCTACTTATAATAGGCGCCAGTGGTCATGGCAAAGTTGTTGCTGATATTGCATTAAAAATGAGCAAATGGCAAACCATAGCTTTTCTTGATGATGATGAATCCATAAAAGAATCAATGGGATTAGAAGTGATTGGCAAGTCAGCTGATGCTTATAAGTATATAGAAAGCTCTGAGATCTTCGTTGGTGTGGGCGATAACGCTACTCGAGAGAGAATTCAAGAAAAGCTTGAAGGGGCTGGGGCTACAATACCAATTTTAGTACATCCAAAGGCTGTTGTTGGAGAGCAGGTCGAAATAGGTGAAGGGACAGCGGTAATGGCTGGAGTAGTCATTAACTGTTGCACAAAGATATCCAAAGGTTGTATTATCAATAGTGGAGTAACCATAGATCACGATAATGTAATTGAAGATTATATTCATATTTCACCTGGTGTAAATCTAGCTGGCTCCGTGAAAGTTGGAAAGAGTACATGGATTGGTATTGGAACTGTAGTTAGTAATAATCTAAGCATAGCGAGTGGCTGTAAAGTTGGGGCAGGGGCTGTGGTGATTAAGAGTATAGCTCAGCCTGGGATTTATATAGGGGTTCCGGCGAGGAAGATAGATTAGAAATAAATAGTCACAGGCATAACTGAGGTGAGCTTATAATGAAGAAAAAAATATGGTTATGGAATCATTATGCGACAGATATGTATAAGAATCAAGGTGGGCGGCATTATTGGTTTGCAGAGAATTTGATTAAAGAAGGCTATGAAGTAGTAGTGTTTTGTGCTAATACATATCATAATAAAACTGAATATATTGATACGGGAGATAAGAAGTACGCTACAGATGTTCTAAATAACATTCCATTTGTTTTTGTAAGAACTACAACTGCCCTTGGGAATGGATTAAATAGAATTAAGAATATGAGTTTGTTTTACTTTAATTTATTTTCAGTTGCGAGGGAATATTCAAAACTTAATGGAAAACCGAATGTTATTATTGCTTCAAGTGTGCATCCATTAACTATGGTCGCAGGTATCCAGATAGCCAAAAAAATTGGTGCCTCAATCATTTGTGAGGTACGTGATTTGTGGCCAGAAGCTATTTTCTCATTTAATAAAGTGAAAGAAAGAAGTATATTGGGAAGAATGCTTACTAGAGGGGAACATTGGATTTACAAGAAAGCAGATGCGCTTATATTTACAAAAGAAGGAGATACAGATTATATAAAAGAAAAGAAATGGGATACTCTACAAGGTGGAGATATAGATTTGAAAAAAACGCACTATATAAATAATGGTGTTGATATTAATGATTTTAACAAATCTTCTGAAAAAAATGTACTAGAAGAAAAGGATTTAGATATAGGTAAATTCAACATTGTATATGTTGGGACCATAAGGCCTGTAAACAATGTTAAAAATATTTTAGATGCAGCAATATTATTAGAAAATGAAAAAGATATTCAGTTCTTGATTTATGGGGATGGCAATCAAAAAGAAATGTTGGAGAAAAGAGTTTCAGATGACAACATTACTAACGTCAAAATGAAAGGTTTTGTGAATAAGAAATATATTCCATATATTTTGAGTAAGTCATCTGTAAATATTCTTAATTACTCTAAAACCCGATACAACTGGGATAGAGGGAATAGCTCAAATAAGCTTTTTGAATATATGGCTTCTGGTAAGCCTATTATTTCAACTATGAAAATGGGTTATTCGATAATTGATAAATATAAATGTGGCGTTGAGTTAGAGAATGACTCTGCAGAAGATTTAGCTAATACTATTTTAAAGATTAAGAATATGCCAAAAGAAGAATATCAGCAAATGGGTCAGAATGCAAAAGATGGTGTTGCAGATTTTGATTTTAAGGTTTTAACAAAGAAGTTGATAGAAGTTATTGAGAAAATATAATTTTATGGAGAGTACTATGCTCAAATCTATTATAACTGAATATGGTTTGCCATGGGTTGTTAACCGTTCCTTATACTCAATTAAGTTGAAGATCATGAGTGCAATGCCATTTACAGAGAGGCTTTTCGAGAAACCGGTCAATATAAAAAGAGTTGATATTTTTGATATAGATGTAGGAAGAATTGAAAAATTTCTTAGAGATTTACCTAGTGAGAAGAAATCAGAAATAATTGCGATTGCAGATAAGGCCGTTAGAGGTAAAATTGCGGCATTTTCTTCGATAGAACTAGATTATGGAAACCCCATTGATTGGCACTACAATCCAATAACAAAGGTAGGGGTAGATATGACCCTAAAATGGTACAAGATTCCTGATTTTGATCCTGAAAGAGGGGATGTAAAAGCCATTTGGGAAGCATCGAGATTCACTCATTTCTTATACTTTGCAAGAGCTTATCTCATCAATAAAGATAAGAAATACTATAATGCTTTCTCTGACCAGCTTAGCAATTGGATACGAGACAATAGTTATTCATATGGCGTGAACTACAAATGTGGACAAGAAGCTTCATTGAGAATGATGAATGCTTTAATGGCTTATTCAGTATTCCAGTCCTGTGGATTAGATGTGCGGTCAGATGAAAAAAATCTTAAAAAATTGATTGGTGGAAGCTATAAAAAAGTTTTATCAAACTTCTTTTACGCACATAAATGTATAAACAATAATCACACGCTTTCTGAGATTACTGGTTTAATTATAGGTGCGTGGTGTAGCGACGACAAAAACAGATTAGAGAAGGCTTATAAGCTATTAGAAAGAGAAATTGAAAATCAGTTTTTGTCAGATGGTGGGTATGTACAACACTCTTTTAATTATCAAAGGTTTGCACTTCAGATTATGGAGTTTATTTTAAAATTAAGCACGAAAACAAATATTGATATTTCTAATAGAAGTAAGAAGCTCGTCACAAATAGTGTCATGCTAATGTATCAAATGCAAGATGATACGGGAGATGTACCTAATTATGGTTGGAACGATGGGGCTTTGATTTTCCCCGTTACCACTTGTGCTTATCGCGACTTTAGACCAGTTATTAACGCAATATATGCCTTGTTAGAAGGTAAAAGATTATACAGCTCTGGGGAATATGATGAAGAGATATTGTGGTTTCTTGAAAAAAGAATAGATGAAATGCCTATTGCTCAGATAAAAAGAGTATCGTCGGAATTTAAACAATCAGGCTTTTATACTTTAAGACATAAAAATGGATTCCTGATGACTGTTATTAAGAATTTTAAAACGAGACCAGCTCACATGGATCAGTTACATATCGACATTTGGCACAATGGGAAAAACATTCTTTGTGACAGTGGCACTTATTCTTATTCTACGGATATGGGAATGCAAATGGCATTAACGGGGGCACACAATACCATAAAAGTTGATCACAAAGAACAAATGAAAAAACATGGTTCATTTTTGATTTATGACTGGACAAACGCTATAAATATTCAACATAGCCAGGATTACTTTAAAGGGACTATGATATCAAAGAATGGTTATTCCCACACCAGAAGTATCAAAAAGACAATAAATGGATACTTAATTAAAGATATTGTAAGTGCTGATGGGAACAAATGTGAAGTTTATTTTCATACACCCTGTGAAGTCCAAGTAAAGGAGAATGGGTTTGAATTGCTTATGGATAATGTTGTTATCGTAAGAGTTGTAACAACAGGAGATATTCTTGTAAGAAAGGCAATTAGAAGCGTATATTACATGCAAAAAGAAGCTATCAATAGGGTTTCTATTTCAGATAAAATAGAAAACAAACAATGTAATATAAATTTTGAAATACAATTCTATTAATTATCTTGAATTGAAGGAAGGTATTGATATGATTAATGTAATTGGACTAGGCTACATAGGGCTTCCTACCGCTGTGATGTTCGCTAAAAGTGGTTTGGAAGTTATTGGGACTGACTATGACAAGAATCTTGTAGATTTGTTATCACAGGGGAAACTTACTTTTGAAGAAGAAGGATTAAAAGAACTTTTTAATGAAGCCATTTCTAATGGAATTAAGTTTACGACTGAATACCAGAAAACAGACATTAATATCATTGCTGTGCCAACACCATATATTAATTCTAGCAAAAAAATTGATCCTAAATATGTGATAGCTGCAGTCAATACAGTTTTAGATGTCTGTGAGAAAGGTGCAATCATAATCATCGAATCCACTTTGTCCCCTGGATCAATCGATAGTTTTGTAAAACCTGAAATTCAAAAAAGAGGATTTGTATTGGGAAGTGATGTCCATCTTGTTCATGCTCCTGAAAGAATTATTCCAGGCAATATGATTTATGAACTTGAACATAATTCAAGAACAATTGGGGCAGATGAACCAGAGGTTGGTGAAAAAATAAAAAAACTCTATTCTAGTTTCTGTAAATCAGAAATTGTTGTTACAGATATAAGATCAGCGGAGATGTCTAAGGTTGTAGAGAATACCTACAGAGATGTTAATATTGCATTTGCAAACGAACTGGCTAAGATTTGCCGTACTGACCATATGGATGTTTATGAAATTATCAGAATTGCCAATATGCATCCACGAGTCAATATATTGCAGCCAGGACCAGGGGTTGGAGGACATTGTATTTCAGTTGATCCTTGGTTTTTAGTTGGAGACTATCCGGATTTAACGAACCTAATTTTAACGGCCAGAAAGATCAACGATTCTATGCCTACATATGTACTTGGAAGAATTAGAGATATAATGAGAGAGCACAACAAAACTGACATTTCAAAAGTTGGTTTATATGGATTAGCCTATAAAGAGAATGTAGATGATACAAGAGAAAGTCCAACACTCCAACTTCTTGAAAGAATGGACGAGCACTTGGCATTTGGAGTCAAAGTATATGACCCATTCATTAAAAAGAAGATAGTAGCTCATCAATTCATGAACTTTGAAGATTTTCTTAATGAAATTGAAATACTTGTAATCATGACAGCCCATGATCATATTAAAAACAACACAGATTTAATTAAAGATAAACTTGTTTTAGATACAAAAAATATTTATGGGTTTGATGGTGCGTATAAATTATAGTAAGGAAGAATAATCAATGAATGGTAATAATGAATTACAAAATAATAGAGTTATGTATATAGGTAATTTTGGAAGCAAAAATAGTATAAATGGCAGTCAAGTCAAAAAGACATTATCTATATATAACTACTTAATTGCGAATGGAATTAGTGTCATTAAAATTAATTCTGAAAAGTTCAAGACCTTGTTTTTTCCGCTTGTTTTTGTCAGGTTTATATTTATACTAATTGTTTCTGATAAGGTAATCGTTTCTCTGAATAAAAATGGTCTGAAATTTGGCAAGTATTTATTGTTAAGGATTATAACCGGTTTTAAAAAAGAGAGGCTAATTTTTATAACCATAGGCGGTTGGCTACCTGAATTTATAGCTGAAAACCAAGAAACAATTAAGTATTTTAAGTCTTTTCATAAAATATATGTACAAGCAGATGAAATTAAATATAATTTAAAAAAGCTGGGACTTATTAATGGGGAAAACATGCTCAATTTTAGAGATTACGACTCAACTCTTTTAAAGGTATTTGAGGAGCGAATTAAAATAATTGATTATACTCAAAAGAGAGAACTAAAACTGGTTTTCTTTGCATTTATAGGAAAAGAGAAAGGTTTAGATATCATTATTGATGCTATAAAAGAATTTAATATTAAGCAAGGTGAAAATATATACCATTTAGATATTATTGGACCCATCGAAAAAAAATATCAAATAGAATTCGATGGTCTTACTAAAGGAAACTCCGATATATGTAGTTATAAAGGTATAATAACGAATCAGAAAGAGATATATGAAACTTTAAACAGATACGACCTCATGGCATTTCCTACATATTATGAAGGGGAAGGATTTCCGACCGTTATTGTAGAGAGTTTTATTTCAGGCTTGCCAGTAATCGCTTCAGATTGGAAATATAACTCGGAAATCATTATAGATAATTATAATGGGCGATTATTCAAAACAAAAAGTGTAGAGGATTTAACAAAAATATTAGAGCAAATTTATTTCCATAAACAAGAATTAAAAGAAATGAGACTGAATTGTTTAAAAGAAGCTAAGAAATTTCATCCGGATTTAATATTAAATCCAATTTTAAATGGGTTAAGAGATTGATGTTAGAGAGGTGAATGGATTGAAAAGAATTGCCATAATAGCACCGAATTTATCCAGCGGTGGAGCTCAGAGAGTGGTGTCCAACCTCTCATTTTATTTACCAGAAGATAAGTTTGAAAAATATATAATTGTTTACGATGCTAAAACGAAAGACTACCCTAACAAAGGAAATCTAATAGACCTGAAAACAAGTGTCATCAAAAATCCATTGGGCAAAATAATAAATTTTATTATACGTTTATGTAAAATCAGAAGAATTAAGAAAAGGCATAAAATAGACACAACCATAAGCTTATTGTCTAGCCCCAATATTCTCAATATTTTTACAAAACAAAACGATAAGATTATTATTTCTGTAAGAAATTTTTTGTCTAAGAGTAACGTGGGATTTTATGGGAAATTTAATAGCTTGTTAACAAAATTGCTTTATAACAAGGCAGATCTTATTGTTGTTGTATCTGAAGCTATAAAACATGATCTAATTAATAACTTTGGTCTAGATGTGAACAAGATAAAAGTTATTTATAACCCTTATGATATAGAAAAAATACATGAACTTGCAGTACAGAGTATTGACGAAGAATACAAAGAAATTTTTTCAAAGCCCACAATTATTACTGTAGGAAGACTTTCAAAGCAAAAAGGCCAATGGCATTTAATAAGAGCCTTTAAAAAAGTGAAAGAGGATGTTCCAAATGCACAATTAGTTATTCTAGGAAAAGGCGATTTACACAATTACTTGTACGAATTGGCTGTAGGCTTAGGATTAGAGAAGGATATTCACTTTTTGGGTTTCCAAAAGAATCCCTTTAAATTTATAGCAAGATCTACTTTATATGTTTTCCCGTCATTATATGAAGGGTTCCCCAATGCTTTGTGCGAAGCAATGGCATGCGGTACTCCAGTAATTGCAGCGGATTGCAAATCTGGACCAAGAGAGATTTTAGCACCTGATTCAGATATTAATATAGAGACGAAGGATATAGGGCATGAGAAATATGGAATATTAGTACCTGTTTGTGATGGAAAAATGTATGATTATGTTCATAAACAAACAAGCCAAGAAAAGATGTTAAGTATAAGTATTGTCGAGCTTATGGAGAACGAAGATATATTAAAAAAATATTCAGCTCAATCACTAAATAGAGTTAAAGATTTTAATAAAGAGAATATAATTAAAACCTGGGAGAAAGAGATATAAAGGAGAAACCTGTTAGAGGATATTCTCTAAATAGTGGATTGTTGATTAAACAAAAAATGTTTAAAAGCCAATTTATAATTGGAATAAGAATAATCATTTAATGTTCAAGGTAAGGGGAATGAGGCGGTAGAATGATAAAAAAATTAATTAAAGCAATAAAAAACCCAAAGTTAATTGTTTTTTATATTTTGAATTTTAAAATTTTTAGATTAATACCAGATGAATTATATCTTAAAATTTATTACTGGCTGAGGATAAATAAAAAATTAAATTTAGATAATCCTAAAACTTTTAACGAAAAACTTCAATGGCTGAAACTATATGATAGAAACCCCGCATATGTAAATTTAGTGGACAAGTATGAGGTTAGAAAATACATAGCAGAGGTAATTGGTAAAGAATATCTTATACCGTTAATAGGAGTTTGGGATAAGTTTGAGGACATTAATTTTTCTAAACTGCCGAATCAGTTTGTATTAAAATGTACCCATGATTCTGGAGGAATTGTAATATGTACTGACAAAAGCAAATTAGAATTCGAAGTAGCAAGGAAGAAAATAAATAATTCATTAAATAGAAACTATTTTTATCATGCTAGAGAATGGCCATATAAAGATATAAAACCGAGAATTATATGTGAAGAATATATGGTAAATGGATCTGGAAAAGAGCTAAAAGATTATAAATTTATGTGTTTTAATGGCGAAGTAAAATGCTCTTTGTCTGCTTAAATAGATATGCGAAAAATGGACTAAACGTTGATTTTTATGATATGAATTGGAAGCCTATGCCTTTTGAAAGGCATTATCCAAGTAGTGGTACTGTAATAGCTAAACCCAAGAATTTTAATAAAATGGTAGAATTTGCAGAAAAATTGTCTAGAAATATACCTTTTGTAAGAGTTGATTTCTATGAAGTTGATGGGAAATTGTATTTTGGAGAACTGACCTTTTACCCAGGTTCCGGATTTGAAGAATTTGATCCAGAATCTTATGACTATTTGCTAGGCAGTTGGATAGAACTAATGAAATAGAAAAGCCTGATAAAATATCTAAATTATCTATAGTATGAAGAACTAAAAATTAGGGTTGCACGACTGAAAAATAAGGAGAATTGATTATAGGATGAGTCATAAAAAGAGAGTGTTAGAAAATTCGTTTTTGTATATATTTAGTGCATTATTAGTAAAAGCAATTGCATTTTTTTTGTTACCAATATACACACTATTTTTAACACCAGAAGATTATGGCATAACCAATTTAGTAAGTAGTTTTATAAATGTTGTAACATTTATTGTGGCATTTTCATTATATTCAGCTGCGATAAGATTATATGCTGATTACAAGCAAGATAAAGCGAAATTAAAATCTTTTTTTGGAACTATAATAACTTTTATCTTCATATCAGGGATTATATTTTTTGGAATAGGACTGATTTTTAAAACAGAAATAGTGTCTTTGTTTTTCCAAGGACTCTCTTTTTATCCTATTGTTTTTATAGCTTTATCAACTTTGCCATTTGTATCTTTACACACAATGCACCAAAGCATCCTACAAGGAATGCAGCAGGGAAAGAAGCTTACTGCAATAAATTTGATTGTTTTTGGAATTACAGTTTTGCTGAACTTATTTTTTATTATAGTGCTAAAGTTTGGAGCATTAGGGTTTATTATTGCTCAGTTTATTGTTAATGTAGGCTATTTTATCTTTATGATAATTGATCTAAGAAAGCAAGATTTGTTCGCATTTTGCATGGATTTTAGAATATTACGCGAAGCTCTAAAATATTCTATTCCCTTGATGCCACACGATTTATCAACACGTATTGCAAGCTTAGCTTCTCGTGTTTTCATAAATAGAACTTTTACGTTTGCTATAGTAGGTTTATATAGTATTTCGATGCAGTTTGGGACGCTTATAGATACAGTTCAAGTAGCAGTTAACAGAGCTTTTCAACCTTGGTTTTATGAAATGATGAATGATAAAAATCCAAAGAGTAAAAAAGAAGCAGTAAGCCTTTCTAATGTTTTACTTATTTTTTATTCATTGATCTACATGGGTATTGGTTTGTTTTCCCAAGAAGTTGTTATTATCATGACAGATAAACGATATTTAATGTCTTGGACTATAATTCCAATTTTAGTTATAGGTTTTTCCATAAAATCAATATACTACTTTTATGTCAATGTTATAATGTTTTATAAGCAGGCAGCTAGAAAACTTTTTATTGCAACAATTGTTGGTAGTTTTACAGATGTTCTTCTTGCTTATTTGTTAGTCCCTTCATATGGCATGTATGGTGCAGCTTTTGCATTTATTTTTGCCAAGATTATAATGGTTTCGATAGTTGTGTTTATAAGTAATCAATATGATGATGTTGGATATCGAGTCACTAAGATGATAAGTATTATTGTACCTAGCTTATTATTTATGGGGGCGGGACTCTATTTTAGTTATACTAAATATATGATAGTTTTTAGTTGGGGTAATTTGATTTACAAGTTATTTGTTTTGTTATGTTATGTATCCTTTCTTTACTTGACTAATAGAAAGGTAATCAAGCAGATTTTTAATTCAGGGCAAATACAACAGATGCTGAGGAGAAAAAAGGATAAAAAGTAAAATCAATCAGTGGAGGGCTAGACAGTAGAGCAAATTTAACAGAGAAACAAATAAAGTATATGTGTAGTATTATAAAACCTAAGGCTTAGGTTAAAGGAGACTGGGGCATTTCTTATTAATAGATATTATTTTATCCTTGTTGCCTACACCTTAAATCATAGATAATACACCATACCCCTTGTTTTCTTGTAAAACCACATAAAATAAGATATAATATTGTCAGTTTTTAAGATAATTATAGCTTAAGGGGTAAGGCATGATGGTAAAGATTTGTTTGATAAATACAGGAATAAAAAACCTACATCTAATCGAACCCAAAATATTTAATGACTCCAGAGGTTATTTTATGGAGTCTTTTAATGTTCTACTTTATGATATTGTATATAATAATAAATGAATTAATAAAGAAACACTTCTTGCTTCAGCTAAAAATATGAAAATCTCCGTATAGATAACATATTAAAACGGTAGCTAAAGGTAATCCGATATTAAAGAGAGGGATTAATATGAATGTAATAAAGACAGAGATTGAAGAAGTTATCATCATCGAACCTAAAGTTTTTGGTGATTATAGAGGTTGGTTTACAGAAACTTATTCGAAAGAAAAATTTGAAGAAATAGAAATTAAAATTGATTTTGTTCAAGATAACCATTCTTTCTCTGCTCAAAAAGGTACTTTAAGAGGCTTACATTTTCAGAACAACCCTAAAGCTCAAACAAAACTTATTAGATGTACAAGAGGAAAGATTTTTGATGTTGCAGTGGATTTACGTAAAGGTTCTTCAACATATAAGAAATGGGTCGCTGTTGAGCTTTCTGAAGATAATAAAAAGCAACTTCTTATACCAAAAGGATTTGCTCATGGTTTTATTGCATTAACAGACAATGTGGAGGTACAGTATAAGGTTGATGAATACTATTCACCGGAAAATGATCGAAGTATTAGATTTGACGATCCTGAAATTGGGATTGAGTGGGGAATAGAAAATCCCATTTTATCCGAAAAAGATTCAAATGCACCACTCTTAAAAGATAGTGATGCTAATTTCAGTATTAGAGTTCTAGTAACAGGAGTAAAAGGCCAGCTAGGGTATGATGTCGTAAAAAGACTTAATGAACTTGGCATTGAAAACATTGGTACTGACATAGATGATTTTGATATTACCAATAAACTTCAAACTGAAGAATACATTTTAAACTATAAACCAGCTGTTGTAGTACATTGTGCAGCATATACAGCGGTAGATAAAGCAGAAGAAGATAAAGATAAATGCTATGCAATTAATGTCGACGGTACAAAAAATATTGCTGAAGCTTGCAAAAAGATAGATGCAAAGATGGTATATATAAGCACTGATTATGTTTTTGATGGAAAAGGTGAAGAAGCTCATCATGAAGATAAGTTAACAAACCCTGTCAATTACTATGGTTATTCTAAAGAACAAGGCGAAAAAGTCGTCAGAGAATTATTAGGCAAACATTTCATTATAAGAACTTCTTGGGCATATGGTAAAAATGGGAATAATTTTGTTAAAACAATGCTGAAGCTAGCTGAGTCTAGGGCTGAATTAAATGTAATTTATGATCAGGTAGGGGCTCCCACCTATACGCCTGATTTAGCAGTATTAATATGTGATATGATTCAAACAACAAAATATGGAACATACCATGGCGTGAATGAGGGTTATTGTAGCTGGTATGATTTTGCAGGTGCTATATTTAAAAAGGCAAATATTAATATGAGAATAAATTCAATACCAACATCAGAATATCCAACCAAAGCCAAAAGACCTTTAAATTCAAGATTATCTAAAGCAAGACTAGATGAGAACGGATTTCCAAGATTGCCAAAGTGGGAAGATGCTTTAGATAGGTATTTTGAAAGTTAGTAGTTCGAGGTTCGAAGTTTGAGGTTTGAGGTTCATAGTTCGAGGTTCGAAGTTCGGTGTAGTTCAGAATTAAAGAATCACCGAATTGGAATGTAAAAGAGGGATAATATGCATATTTTTGGATTCGAAAAATTGGATACATGGCAATTTGCTAAAAAATTAGTTTTAGATGTGTACAAGATAACAAAAAAATTCCCAACAACAGAACAGTTCGGGCTTGTTTCACAAATGAATCGGGCTGCAATTTCAGTTCCTTCAAATATTGCAGAAGGGGTTGGTAGAAGCAGTTCTAAAGAACAAGTTCACTTTTTAGATATTGCTTATGGCTCTTTAATGGAACTAGCATGTCAATTAAGCATTAGTTGGGAATTAGAATATATAATAACCAAAGACTATGAGCAAATAAGGAAAGATATTCTAGTACTTACAAAGATGTTACTAAAACTAAAATCTTCTCTGAAAAAATGAAACACGAAATACAAACTACGACCACAAACCACGAACTACGTACCGTAAATACAAACTACGAACCACGAACTACAAACCGTAAATACGAACCACGAACCACGAACCACGAACCATTTTGAAGGGAGCGAAAGCGAATTGAAAAATATCTTAATAACAGGTGGTGCAGGCTTCATAGGAAGTAATTTTGTAAAACGAATGTTAGAAAAACACCCTGAATATAAGATTATCAATGTTGATGCTTTGACATACGCAGGAAATTTGGAAAATCTTAAAGATATAGATCATAATAAAAATTACACTTTTATAAAAGCTGATATTCGAGATAGAGAAAAGATTAGAGAAATCTTTAATACTTATGACATAGATAGCGTTGTTAATTTTGCTGCGGAATCTCATGTTGACAGAAGTATAGAAGAACCGGAAGTATTCTTAACTACAAATATTATAGGTACTCAAACATTACTCGATGCAGCAAAAAACCACTGGAAAATAAATCCTAATGATAAGTATTGTAGGGATTATAAAGCAGGAGTAAAGTTTCTCCAAGTATCTACCGATGAGGTTTATGGTGCTTTGGGTGAAACAGGCATGTTTGTTGAGACCATGCCGCTTATGCCAAACAGTCCTTATTCTGCTTCAAAAGCAAGTGCAGATATGATTGTCAGAGCTTACAATGAAACCTTTGGTTTGCCTGTTAATATTACCAGATGCAGTAACAATTATGGTGCATACCAATTTCCAGAGAAACTCATTCCTCTAATGATCAATAATTGTCTGAATGAAAAAGAATTACCCGTTTATGGAGATGGAATGCAAATAAGAGATTGGCTTCATGTAAAAGATCATTGCTCTGCCATTGATACAGTTCTTCATAAAGGAGAAGATGGAGAAGTTTATAATATTGGAGGCAACAACGAAAAAGCAAATATAGAAATTGTGAAGTTGATTATTGACACAGTCCGCGAGAAAATTTCCTCTGTCATTGCGAGGAGCGAAAGCGACGTGGCAATCTCTGATATGTCATTACAAGGAGCAAAGCGACATAGCAATCTCCAGCCTGACACTTCGAACTCCGAACCACAAACTGTTTCCAAACCACAAACCACGAACCACGAACCAAACTTAATCAATTATCAACTGATTAAGTACGTCAAAGACCGCCCAGGCCATGACAAGCGATATGCCATTGACAACACAAAAATCACCACAGAGTTAGGCTGGGAGCCCAAATATACCTTTGAACAAGGAATAAAAGAAACCATCCAATGGTATCTAGACAACACTGAATGGATTGATAATATCGTATCTGGTGATTATATAAAGTACTATGAGAAAATGTACAGTAATAGAGGTTAGAGGTTAAGGGTTAGAGGTTAGTGAAGGTTGATTTTATTCTAAAATCTTCATGAATAATCATTTGAGAATGGGGGACAAGAGATTAGTTTTTTGTAAACTGATAAAAGGGGGATATTCAAATTGAATAGCAAGTATAGAAAAGTTATTGTATGGGAAAAGGCGCATAAATTAACTTTAGATATATATAGATTAACCTCGACGTTCCCTCGGAGTGAGATGTATGGAATAACATCACAATTAAGAAGGTCAACTAGTTCAGTACCCGCGAACATTGTGGAAGGCTATTCAAGAGGGGGTACGAAGCAATACATTAACTTCTTGACAATAGCGAATGGCTCTTTGGCAGAAACCTCATATTTTTTACTTTTAGCTTATGAATTAGATTATATAAAAGAAAAAGAATATATCAAACTGGAAGAGAAATGTGAAGAAATAGGTAAGATGCTTAATGCAACAATAAAAACATTAAGAAATAGAGAAGGGATTGGATAAGTTATATATGATGAAAATTTTGTTTACAAAATTCTACCATCACTAACCTCTAACCTCCAACCTCTAACCTCTTTTCTGAAAGGAGTAAAAGGAAATGAAAGGTATCATTCTCGCCGGCGGTGCCGGCACTCGACTTTATCCAATAACAAAATCTGTATCCAAGCAAATACTTCCCATATATGACAAACCTATGATATACTATCCTTTGTCAGTATTGATGCTGGCAGGAATAAGGGAAATATTGATTATTTCGACCCCAAGAGATGTAAGTGTTTACGAAGAACTTTTAGGGGATGGATCGCAACTGGGTTTGACGTTTGAGTATGCCATACAAGAGAACCCCAGAGGGTTAGCAGATGCATTTATCGTAGGAGAAAAATTTATTGGTAATGACAAAGTAGCATTAGTACTTGGTGACAATGTTTTCTATGGATATGGCTTTACTGGTAGATTAGAAGCTGCAGTAACAAGAGAATCCGGAGCAACCATTTTTGGATACCATGTCAGCAACCCAAGAGATTTTGGTGTTGTAGAATTTGATCAAGAGGGAAATGTTATTTCCATAGAGGAAAAACCACAAAACCCCAAATCAAGCTATGCAGTTCCTGGACTTTACTTTTATGATAATGACGTAATAGAAATCGCAAAAAATGTAAAACCTTCTGATAGAGGCGAAATAGAGATTACTTCAGTAAATAACGAATACTTGAGAAGAGGCAATTTAAAGGTAGAGCTATTTGGCAGAGGCATGGCATGGCTGGATACAGGAACCCATAGAGGACTTTTAGAAGCTGCAAACTTTGTAGAAGCTATACAGACAAGACAGGGATTATATGTTTCTTGTATCGAAGAAATAGCTTATAGAAAAGGCTTTATTAATAGAGATCAATTATTGAAACTTGCTAAAGAATTAGATAAGACAAGCTATGGAGAGTATTTGAATGCAGTAGCAGAAAATAGGGAATAGGCGGCAGAGGACAGAGGAAGAATCCATACTCGATATGTCATTGCGAGGAGCAAAGCGACGTGGCAGTCATTCACTAGCTTCCAACCTACTAACCTCAAGCTATCAACTTTAAACTACGAACTACGAACTACAAATAATAATTTATACTCCATACTCTATTATACTAACTATAACTATCGAGGACAAAAAAATGACAGGACTATTTATTACAATAAAAGATTTATTTCAAAGTAGGAAGCTTCTTTTTTCACTTGCTAAAAATGATTTTAAAAATAAATTTGTAGGATCCTACTTTGGTTTACTATGGTCATTTGTACAACCATTAGCGACTATCGCAGTATTCATTTTTGTTTTTCAGGTAGGTTTCAGGTCAGCGCCTATAGAAGGAGACTTTCCTTTTGCTTTATGGCTAACAGCAGGTCTTATTCCATGGTTTTACTTTTCAGAAGCATGGAATACTGCTACCAATAGCTTCTTTGATTACAGCTTTTTAGTAAAAAAAGTGGTGTTTAAAATAAGCATAATACCGATGATTAAGATCTTATCGGCACTGTTTTTACATGTTATTTTCATAGGAATCATGGTTAGTATTTTTATATTGTATGGATACTACCCCAATATATATTATTTGCAACTTATTTACTATGCATTTGCTATGACGGTATTTCTTATATCCTTAAGTCTAATCACTTCATCTATTATAATATTTTTTAAAGATATTGGGCAGATTTTAAATATTATCCTACAGTTTGGCATGTGGTTGACGCCTATATTATGGAGATATACGATGATTCCCGAGCAGTACAGATGGATATTAAAATTAAATCCAATGTATTATATCGTAGAAGGCTACAGAGATTCACTGATTTTTAATGTTGCCTTTTGGCACAAATATAACCAATCCATGTGGTTCTGGGGCATGACAGCACTATTCTTTATTATAGGGCTATACTGCTTCAAGAAATTGAAACCACACTTTGCGGACGTTTTATAAACAATTGATAATTGAGAATGGAAATTGGAAAAAAGAAATTCTCAATTTGAATTTCAACATTAATTATCAATTGTCAACTATCAATTTTCAATTGACAAGTCGAGGGAATAACAATGGACAATGGCATTGCTATAAAAGTAAAAACCCTATCAAAAGTGTACAAGCTTTATGATAAGCCTATAGATAGATTAAAGGAAGCGATGAATCCTTTAAAGAAAAAATATCATAAGGATTTTTATGCTCTTAACAATATATCTTTTGAAATAAAAAAAGGTGAGACGGTAGGGATTATTGGTAAAAATGGTTCTGGAAAGTCTACGCTTCTTAAGATTATTACAGGAGTGTTATCGCCAACAAGCGGGGCAGTAAAGGTTAATGGAAGAATATCAGCTCTACTTGAGCTAGGTGCAGGATTTAATCCTGAACTTACTGGAATTGAAAACATATATCTAAATGGAACAATGATGGGATATTCTCATGAGGAGATGAGGGAGCGAGTACATAAAATTATAGAGTTTGCAGATATAGGAGAATTTATTTATCAACCAGTTAAGACATATTCAAGCGGTATGTTTGTGAGACTTGCCTTTGCCGTTGCTATAAATGTAGAGCCAGAAATTTTAATTATTGACGAGGCACTGTCTGTTGGAGATACAAGGTTTCAGCTTAAATGCATGAACAAGATGAAAGAGATGATGTCGGGCGGTACTACTGTACTTTTTGTATCACACGATATAAATGCTGTAAAAAGGTTCTGTACAAGGGCTATATGGCTTAACAGCGGTGTAATGCTTGAGGACGGGGCCGTTAATAAGGTTACAGATCAATACCTTGACTATCTTAAGATGGGAGAAAAGGTTGTTGACCGTGAGGATAAAGCAGAAAAAAATATTGACGACGATATTCCTTTTGTGCCAGGTGAAAACATTGCAGAAATAGTAGCGTTTCATATGTATAATAGCAAGAAAAAAGATGTATCAAGGGTAGATTTTAACGAAAGAGTTGTTATTGAGGTAGTGTACGATGTTTATGAAGAAAGCATAGAAAGTCCTGTTTTAGGCGTTGCAATTAGAGGTATGGACGATGATTATGTATGCGGGCTTAATACGCTTTTGGATAAGTTGGTAATACCGTGGGAATATGGAAGAAACAGATTTTACATTGAATACAGTGAGGGTATCAGAGCCGTTGGGGGGAAATATTATTTCGATGCCGCACTTATGGATCAGACAGCAACGGTTAACATAAGCTACAAGGCAATGATAAGAGAGTTTGTTGTAATAACTAATTATGTTGGTGAGGGAAGATATATAATACCTCATAAATGGAGCGGGGCAGTAGAAATAGAGGAAAACTAACAATTGACAATGAGTGGATTTGAATAAAATCCTAATAATAGGTGGATTGAAATGGCTGATAAATACAGCATAGTAATTGTAAATTGGAATTCCGGCGAGCAACTTAGGAATTGTTATCAATAAATAATATCGATGATGTGGAAACACATATTAACAAAGTTGTGGTTGTTAATAATGCCTCGTCAGATGGTTCTTACAAAAGTATTGACGAAAACACAATGGAAAGGCTTCCTTATTGGGATGATGCACTTAAAAGATTTCTTACAGAAATTAATGTTTGGGTTTTAGGCATTAAGGTCGTAAGACGATGCCTTCGGTTTATGGTTTTAGAATTTGTATTACGGTAAAGGGGTATATTATGAAAAAAATATTGGTAACTGGTGCTGGAGGATATATAGGTAGACATGTTGTTTCTAAGCTGCTTGATATTGGCGCTAAAGTTATTGCATGTGATTTTAACCTTTCGGGTGTAGATGATAGAGCGGAAAAATTGGTGTATGACATATTTTCGGGTGACCCTAATGTTTTTGAAGCTGTTGCAAAACCTGATGTCTGTCTTCATATGGCATGGAAAGATGGCTTTGTTCATAATTCTGATGCACATATGGAATATTTGTCAAAGCATTACAAGTTTATAAGGCAAATGACAGATGGCGGGCTTAAACACATAGCTGTAATGGGAACTATGCACGAAATAGGTTATTACGAGGGAGCCATTGATGAGGATACACCTTGCAATCCAATAAGTATGTATGGTATTGCTAAGGATTCCCTTAAAAGAAGTGTATTTTTAATGCTCAAGGACAAGGGCGTTATTGTTCAATGGCTTAGAGCGTACTATATTTATGGCGATGATAAAAAGAATAATTCCATATTTGCAAAAATTACGGTTGCGGCAGAGGATGGGAAAAAATTTTTCCCATTTACATCTGGAAAAAATAAATACGATTTTATTCATGTAGACCAATTGGCACAGCAGATTTCAGCTTGTATAATGCAGGAGGAGATAAGCGGTATTATTAACTGCTGTACAGGGAAGCCGGTAAGCCTTGCTGATAAAGTAGAGAGCTTTATAAAGGAACATGAATTAAAAATTAAATTGCAGTATGGAGTTTATCCTGACCGTCCTTATGACTCGCCTCAAATTTGGGGGAACAGTGAAAAAATAGAAAAAATATTGGGAAATAGGACAGTATGTAGGAGTGATTAAGATGAACTTGGTTAACGGAGAGAAAAATAAGTTTTTTTCTTTACCAGAAGACAGTGAGAACAGGTATTTTATTGAAAACAAAGAGTCTGAACATGCAAAAATTATGACGGAACATATTGCAGAAAATTCTGCTGTTTTGGACATTGCGTGTGGTCAGGGATATTTTGGAAGATATTTAAGAGGTAAAAATTGCAAAATATATGGTATAGATATTGACGGAAAGGCAATCCAGTGTGCATTAAAAACAGGAGATTATGAGTGGGTAGAGACTATAAATATTACAAATTATGTATGGATTGATGATGAAAAAATAAAAGAAATACAAGGGAAACTTGACGTAATTATTTTGGCAGATATTATTGAACATTTATCAGACCCTACTGCACTTATTGTTCAGTGTAAAAAGCTGTTGAAAAGGGATGGCATAATATTGATCAGTGTGCCAAATATAGCACATATAAATATCGAACTAATGCTTTTGAACGGAATTTTCAACTATGAGCAGATGGGGATTTTGGACAATACGCATTTGAAGTTTTTTACAAGACGTTCTTTTAAGCAGTGGATAGAATTAATTAATAGTTCATACGAAGATTTCAACTTGATAGCTGAATATATTGACGAAACAGAATATATTGATGAGTACAGCAAGAAGATTGAAAATAAATACCCTGAACTATATTCTATCTTAAGCAGAAGAAAAAATACTAATGCTTTGCAAATTATATTTAAACTAGTTCCAGAGGGTTTAGCGTCTATACGTAGTGAGGACGAAGATGCGGATGTTATTGAAATTCTTGGTGGTGCCTTACAGGGGCAGGAGAATATTCAAAGTTTGTTGAAGAAATCAACTTATGGGTTAGATGAAAAAATTAAGATGCTGACCAAGCATGTAACAGAAAAAAATGACTATATAAATGAACTTGAAAAAGGAATCAGATGGCATTTTGAAAAAGAAAATGATTTACAAAAAAGCATTGAGGCAAAGGACAGTTATATAAAAGAACTTGAAAGCGGAGTAGCGTGGCAGAAAGAAAAAATAGCGCAAACAGAGCAAGTAATAGAAGCAAAGGTCAGATATAAAAAAGAGCTTGAAAGCGGAGTAGAGTGGCAGAAAGAAAAAATAGCACAGGCAGACCAAGCAATAGAAGCCAAGGATAGCTATATAAAAGAGCTTGAAAGCGGAGTAGAGTGGCAGAAAGAAAAAATAGCACAGGCAGACCAAGCAATAGAAGCCAAGGA
>JADQBM010000012.1:68568-77331 GCA_016278615.1 Clostridia bacterium
TAGAGTGGCAGAAAGAAAAAATAGCACAGGCAGACCAAGCAATAGAAGCCAAGGACAACTATATAAAAGAGCTTGAATTAGAAGTAACAAAGGCATGTGAAAAAGCAAAAACCGTTGGAGTTCATGCCGAAGAACTTAGAAAATCCATAGAGGATATAGAAAACACTAGGTTATGGAAGATTAGGAAAATTTTTTTAAAAAACAAAATTAGGGGTTAGTATATAATATGGATAATTTTAATGAGAATAATAGGTTGGCAATATTTTTCTTTTATGACAAAGACGGAAAAGTAGACAGATATATTCCAAATATGCTTGAAGATTTATGTAAAAATATTTCGGAGCTTCTTGTTGTTGTAAATGGTAAACTTAGTGATGAGGGAGAAAATGAATTTAGAAAATTCACTCCTAATATACTGGTTCGTGATAATAAGGGCTTTGATGTATGGGCATATAAGGCAGGAATGGAGTTTTACGGCTGGTACAAGCTGAATACTTTTGATGAAATAATATTGATGAATTTTACAAACTTTGGGCCAGTATATCCTTTTAAAGATATGTTTGATTATATGTCTGAAAGAGATATTGATTTCTGGGGAATAACAAAGCACCATGGTCATAATTACGACCCATATAACAGATGCAAATATGGCTATATACCTGAGCATATTCAGTCCAGCTTTATAGCAGTAAGAAAAAACATGGTGGATACAGATGATTTTAGAGGTTATTGGAACGATATGCCTGAAATTAATGGCTATGAAGATTCTATATGTTATCATGAGGCTGTATTTACAGAGTACTTTATAAGAAAAGGATATAAAAGCGAGGTTTATGTAAATACAGACGATATGAAAGATAGGGCTGACTATCCATTGATGATTTATCCTGTTGAACTTATTAAAAATCGCAGATGTCCAATATTTAAAAGAAAGAGTTTTTATAATCTTTACGAAGAATTTTTGGATGTATCAGTAGGTGAACCCACATTTGAGCTTTATCGGTATTTAAAAGAAGAAACAGATTACAACCTTGATTTTATTTGGGAAAGTATATTGCGTACAGCCAATATGTACGACATTAAGCAGCGTATGCAATTAAATTATGTACTGCCTACAGATATTAAAAAACCAAAAAAAGTAGAACAACCCAAAGTAGCTTTATTTATGCACATATATTTTATTGATATGATAGAATATTGCAAAAAATATGCAGATAATATGCCTTTATATGCGGATATTTACATTACAACAAGTAGTGAGGAAAAGAGAGTAGCTATTGAAAAGGCTTTTGCAGATTTTAATAGAAGAAAGGTTAAAGTAATTTTAATAGATAACAGAGGCAGAGAGTATTCAGGGTTATATATTGCATTTAAACAATATTATGACAAGTACGACTACGTATGTGTAAGCCACAGCAAAAAGTCTGGATATGACAAGCCTTTAAGCATTGGTGAGTCCTTCGCATATCACTGTTTTGAGAATACCCTTGCTTCACGTGATTTTATAGAGAACGTAATAGCAACCTTTGAGGAAAATCCTAGACTTGGATTGCTTGTACCGCCGACAGTATGCCACTCAACGTACTACTATATTATAGGAAGAGAATGGCAATTTAATTTTGTAGAATTAAAACAAACAGCAAAGGAGTGGGGCATTGATGTTGATATAGCTGACACAAAGCCTCCTGTTGCACCTCTTGGCGGATTTTACTGGTGTAGACCCAATGCTTTAAAACTGATTTATGATAGAAATTTTAAATATGAAGACTTTCCAGAAGAACCATGTAAGACAATGGATGGAACAATTATGCACACAATAGAAAGAATATATCCATTCGTAGCACAAAACGCTGGGTATTATACAGGCTGGGTACTTTCAGATACTTATTCAAAGCTAGAAATTACAAATCTTTACAAAATGCTTAGAGATGCTAATGAAACAATGTTCTGGAGTTTTGGAATACACGATAGGCATACCCTTTTAAGCATGGTAGCATCAGCTAAAAACCCTATAGATGTTATTTGCTCAGACAAGACTGCCTGGGAAAAAAGTAAGATACTAGTAAGAACTTTATTAGGAACTAAATTTTATGAATATTTAAAGGCCTGTAGAAACAAGTTGAATATGAAAAAGGGTGACAAAAATGGGTAAACCAAAAGTAAGCGTCCTCATGTCTAACTTTAACGGTGCTGATTTTATTGGAAAGACTATAGAGAGTGTTATAAATCAAACGTTTAAAGATTTTGAATTTATTATCATTGATGACTGCTCAACTGATAACTCAAGAGAGATTATTGATAGCTTTGATGACCCTAGAATAAGGAAAATATATTTTGAACATAATGAACATTTAATTTATGCTCTTAATTTTGGAATTGATAATTCTAACGGTGAATACATAGCCAGAATAGATAGTGATGACATGTGGGAGCCTGAAAAATTGGCAAAACAGGTTGAATATATGGACAATAATCTGGATTGCGGGGCTTGCTTTACATTAGTTAATGTTATTGATGAAAATGGAAAAAAGCTGTCATCTCTTCAATGTGATAGAGTGGACTTGTTTAAGGTAGATAACTGCTCAAGAGAGGAATGGATTAGAAGATTTTATTTCTTTGGCAGTTGCTTATGCCATCCCAGTGTTGTTATGAGAAAGAGCGCAATTGATAAAGTTGGAAAATACAACTATTCCCTGGTTCAAATTCAAGATTATGAAATGTGGGTACGTATTGCAAAAAAATATCCAATTTATGTTTTGCAGGAGCCGCTTATTAATTACCGCTGGCATTCAAACAATGTAAGCATGCCTACAGAAAAAGCTGTAATAAGGTCAAATTATGAATTTTCATATGTGCTATCTGGATATTTTGATGATATGACAGACGCAGAGTTTGCAAATATTTTTAAAGAGGATTTTTTGTTCAAGAATAATTTAACCCATGATGAGTTGGAATGTGAAAAAATGCTAATGCTTCTAAAGCCTGTATTTTGTGGATATGCACCTAAATTAGGCGGAATACGCAAGTTTTCCCAGCTTCTTGAAAACGATGCACAAAGAAGTATTCTGCGAGAAAAATATGGAATTACCCAGAAGAATTTTTATGAGATTTCTGCTTCCCCAGTTTTATATCAACCAATAGCAGAGTTTGATTTATCGAAAGAAGAATTAGTGAAGCTACTGGCAAAAAAGATATCTGCCAACAATTTCAGACTAAACCAATTTTTTAGAAAGATATATTCAATTTTCAAGAATAAGAAGTGAGTTAAGCTAAAGGGATTGTGGTTAAGAAAATCATTTGGAAAAGGTGGTTATATGTTGCCGCTAGATATTCCAATTTAGGATTAGTGAAGTTTTGGAGGATATTATTAAATGGTTTTTTCGTCAGTAATTTTTATTTTTGCTTTTTTACCGTTTACAATGACTGGTTATTTTATAATAAGAAAAGAACTAAGAAATGCTTTTCTGCTTGTAATGTCACTATTGTTTTACGCATGGGGCGAACCTAAATTTGTATTTGTTATGATTGCATCAATTGTAGCAAACTACATAATGGGTCTGCTTATTGATAAGACAAAAAATGGTGCCTTATTTGAACGAAGGTTGGTTTTGCTTGTAGCTGTTGTGTTAAATCTGTCGATATTGTTCTATTATAAATATTTTGATTTCTTTATTTCTAATATAAACAATATTGCTAAAACAAATTTTCCCCTTGAACATATTGCATTGCCTATAGGAATTTCTTTCTTTACGTTTCAGGGAATGTCGTACATTTTTGATTTATACCTTGGCAATGTAAGGGTACAGAAAAATTTTATTAATATTGCACTTTATATTGCTTTGTTCCCTCAGCTTATTGCGGGTCCTATAGTGAGATATATAGATGTAAATGAACAAATAGTTAATAGAAAAATAAGCCTTGAAAAATTTTCAGAAGGCATAAAAAGGTTCATAATCGGACTTTCAAAAAAAATTATAATATCAAATGCTTTTGCAGTTGTAGCAGATTCCGCTTTTGATATGCCGGCTGGAACTGTGCCACTAGCACTTGCATGGATGGGTGCAGTTGCTTATACTTTTCAAATATATTTTGATTTTTCAGGTTATTCGGATATGGCAATAGGTTTAGGGAAAATGTTAGGCTTTGAATTTCTTGAAAACTTTAATTATCCATATATATCAAAAAGCGTTACGGAGTTCTGGAGAAGATGGCATATTTCGCTTTCTACTTGGTTTAGGGACTATATTTATATACCGCTTGGTGGAAATAGAAAAGGTAATGTGTATTTTAATTTGCTGATTGTATTCTTTGTTACGGGGTTGTGGCACGGTGCTTCATGGAATTTTATTGTATGGGGTTTATGGCACGGCTTATTTTTAATTGCGGAGAGAGTTATTAGGAATAAAAATATATCAATTAAAATGCCGTCGGTAATTAAATGGCTTTATACAATTTTTGTTGTCATAATTGGCTGGGTTATGTTTCGTGCGGTTACACTTAGTGATGCATTGGCATATATAGGATGTATGTTCTCGTTTGGTGGCGAGCTGATAAACGGTACTGGTATTTTACTTTTACGTGAAAACATTCTGCTGTTTGTGGTAGCGGTAATAGGCTGTCTGCCTATTCTGCCAAAAATAAGAGAGATGAGTGAAACAAAGGTCATTTTTGCAAAGGCTAAAAGCTTTGCATCACCTGTTGCTTATATAGTAATGTTTGTTATTGCTATTTCGTTTACAGTTACAAGTACGTATAATCCATTTATTTATTTTAATTTTTAGGAAGAGGAAAGTATGAATAAAAAAACACAAAATAGCATTATAGTTATTTTCTTTGTAAGTATAATTGTTTTTTTATTTACATCTACAATATTAAAAATGCCACCTATACTTATTAATATTCTTAATGAATCTTCAGATAGTGATACAAAGAAAATAACACAAAAAATTGAGAATGCATACAGAGAAATTATTAATAAACGCAATGATCTTGTAGACATATATGGTTTTTCACAAAATTTATTGAACAAGAAAATTATAGGTAACATGGATTTTTATAAGGATAATAACGGTGTAATGCAGGTTTTTAATTTAGATGACGAGTATAAAAATTTTTATACTCGTATGCTGGAACTTAAAAACACGGCAGACAGCAGAAATATTCCTATTATGTATGTACAGGCACCATCTAGGGTTATAGACAATTACACAGAAACGCCTGAAGGATTTGTTAATAATGAAAATCACAATATGGACGTGCTTGTAGATAGCCTTGAAAAAAGCAGTATACCCGTTATAGATTACAGAAAGTATATAAGTGAGTCGGGAGATAAGAACACAATAGCACCGCAAAATGTGTTCTTTAAAACAGACCTCCATATGACAACAGAGTCGGAACTTAATCTGCTTAATATAGTTACAGAAAAACTTGAAACGGAGTTTGATATTAAATTTGAAAATAAAGAACAAGTTTTAAATAAGGATAATTATAAAATTAAAAGTTATGATTTTCTTGGAAATTATTCCAGGTCAAGTGGAAGGTATTTTACAGACATAGATACATTTAATATATACCACCCTAAGTTTGATACCGATTTACAGCTTATGGACGAAAATAATATGTTGTTAAGACAAGGTAATTTTGAGTCTGTTGTAATGAATGGATATGAAAATTCAAGTAATATAAATAAGTATATTTACTGGGTTGTCAATTTTGCTCAATACCAAAAACCGTGTTACGAATATGTAAATCTCAAAAATGAAAATGCACCACGAATAATGATTGTTATGGATAGTCTGGGGTTGAGAATGGCATCTTATATGGTAGGTGTGTGTAGCAATTTGACAATAGTAGACCCTAGATTTGATGTTGGGGGAGATTGTTTATCTGAAAAACTTATGTACAGAGATTATGATGCTATAGTAGTATTGCAAGAAATTTCACTAAAAAACTCCTTGTTAGTTAAAAATTCATTAAGAAATGCAAATGCAGAAATAGTTTCACATAATGCACCTGTTTATATTAAAAGGGACAAATCGTATACTATCGATATTACCGTTAAAAATACTGGTGAGGATACATGGAGCAAGGAACAAGATGTCAAACTTTGTATTTTACAAGATGGAAATGATTATGGATATAGGATTAATATTAATGATGGCGAATATATAGAGGCGGGAGAAAAATATACATTTCATTTAAACGGTTTTGTTGCACCCCCTGAAAATTCGACGTTTATAGAGTTTCAAATGGTTCAAGATGGTGTCCAATGGTTTGGAGAAAAGGAAAAGGTAGATATTAAGATTTTAGAATAAATAGACTTTTAAAATTTGCAGTTTTACGGATCTAAATAGTTCTAGGACAGAATTTTGAAGGTCGTATTTCGCTGGGGAATTACAACAGAATTGGGAGGGTAGAAAATATTTTGTTCAATAAAAGAAAAAAAAATTTTGTTTTAAATTTTGTAGTAGTAGGAATTGTTGTTGCCTCTATTTGTGCAATTAATTTTGACAGTGATAAAATTTCTGTTAATGAAAATAGAAAATTAGCAGGATTCCCAATATTGTATAATGATGATAGAACACTGCATAGTGATATAAAGCAGAATTTTGAGTCATGGTTAAAAGATAATATAGGCTTTAGAGACACCTTTATAAATATAAGCAGTTCAATACAATACAATGTTTTGCATAAATCACCTAATAAACAAGTTGCTATAGGAGAGGATGGCTGGATGTTTTATACAGAAGATAATAACCTTGGCATAGTGATGGGTGAATACAGTATAAACCATGAATTATTAGAAGAAATAGGAAAAACACAAAAGAAATTGCAGGCTTATTTTAAAAGTATGGGAAAGGAATATGTTCTTATACTGCCTGTAAGTAAGGCGTCTATTTACCCCGAAAAGTTGGCTGGGGATATGTATTCGGTGGGGAAGAGTCCTGTTGATATTGTGGCAGATTATGTTGAGGAAAACACAGATATACATGTTGTAAGGTTGAAAGAAAGTTTGTTAGAGGAAAAAAAGACAACGCAAGTATTTTTTAAAACTGATTCACATTGGAACGAAGAAGGTGCATATATAGCATATAAAAAAATAATTCAAGATTTTAATAATTGGGGCTTTATCAATTCATCGCCTAAAGACGTTGAATATTCAGATAATTATAGAGCCGGTGAGTTTTCTGCTTTGATGGGAAATGTTAAATTATTGCCACCTGAAAAATATAGAGCTACTAATATTATAGGCCAAAGGGCAAAAATGATAACAGAGGGACCTATTGCTCAAAAGTATTTGGATATTAAAGAAAAAATGAATTATTTTGAGATGTATCATTATGAAAATGAATTTGTAGAAGATAAAAAGTTACTAGTGTTTGGAGATTCAATGTTTGCGTATTGGAATATACCACAACTTCTTGCTGAAAATTTTTCAGAGTATACATATTGTCGTGTTGTACAAACAGATTTTCAAAATGAGATTACAGCAGAGATAATAGAGGCTGTAAATCCCGACATTGTTGCACTGGAAATAACAGAGAGGTACATTGACCAGCTGGGAAATGAACTTAATTATGTAAATTTAAGCGGTGCATTAGAAAATCCAAATGCAGAGATATTAAGTTGCGATATACCTAAAACACTAAAAGAAAATGAAGTATGTGATATAAGGGTTGTTGTTAAGAACAGCGGAGGCAGCAGCTGGAAAAATTATAAAGGGACAAAGCTTTGTATCTGGATAGACGGGAATGATTATGGATATAGAATAGAATTGTCCGATGGTGTTGCGGTTGATTCAGGGGAAGAATTTACATTTATACTATATAATTTTGTAATGCCACAGCAAGACAATGTTACAATTGAATTTCAGATGCTACAAGAGGGAATTCAATATTTTGGAGAAAAGGAAGGAGGAACCATAGACAAAAGACAATAATGTAGTCATATGGGGTCAGCCAGCTAGTCCTGGTGGCGTGAGAAATGGCAACATTGTAGTGTTTGCCCTCATTACGTTTCTTCTGTAGGAATGCTGAAAAAGGTCGGAGCCCAGTTACAGACATTACTTCGTTGCGTTGAATAAGGCGTATCGCAGGTACTTGGAACCACGTTTAACCATCCTGGCATGAGTGGAAGTCATCTGGTCTTACTGATAGATTGACGGTTCCAGGCCTGCGAAAGCAAGAATCTTCTCGGGAGAGTCAAAGTATGAAAAATCGCCAATTTCAGCGATGATGATGGCCCCCATACGGTATGAGATTCCAGGAATCGTCATGATGGGGCTTTTCAATGAGTCAACAATGGGCTTGATTTTAGACTATATCTCTTCGATTTGCTTTTGTAAGGTTTGTATTAAGCGAATTGTTTGTTTTAGTTCCAAACATTTGGCAGCATTGATTGAACCAATAGAGTTTCTGGCAGCGTCCTTTATCTCAATGGCCTTATCCCTACCATAACTACCATTGGAAGCTTTCAGAAGCAGATTGCTAAGCCAAGTGAGATGAGCGTTTGCAACATGTTGCGCTGGGGAATTCCGACAGCATCGCATAAACCGAGCTCATGTGTAATGTGGAAGCCAGTTTTTCAAGCTCAGGGAACAGAATGACGACAAGCCGAGCAACTGAGGTTTTCAGCCTCGCACAGTTTTGAACAAGAGAAAATCGGTATATGGTAAGAATTCACGGACATGGTAAGGGGGAAAAAGGGTCAGACCAGCTAGTAATAGTCAAGCTTTTTTAATAATAATTTTAATATAACTTACTA
>JADQBM010000005.1 GCA_016278615.1 Clostridia bacterium
AACTGAAAAACTCTTAGCCAATCAAAGATTGGAGAGTTGCTGTATGAGACCTGCACATCAAATCGAAGATTTGAGCTAGGGCTTCAATAATGAAGGAAGAGATTTTGCCCAAAAGGTAAAATCTCTTTGATTATAATAGGATTTGTAATAACAAATCCTACCTTCATTCTTAATTTTTCATTCTTCATTCTTAATTAATTTTTTGGTAGCATGAAAAGAATGGTGAAGAAGTGGCATACGCTTCCACCAAGGACAAAGAGATGCCATATAGCATGGTGAAACCTTATTTTATGCCAGGCATAAAAAACGGTGCCTACAGTGTAAATCACGCCACCTATAACTAAAAATATTAAGCTGTTTGCGGTTAATGCATGGCGTAATGGGGATAGAGCAAAAACAATTAACCAACCCATTGCGATGTAAAGCAGAGTCGAAAGTATCATAAATCTTTTAATAAAAAAGATTTTAAAGACAATCCCTAAGAGCGCTAAACCCCATACTACCCCGAAATATACCCAGCCTAAAGCCCCGCCCATAGCAATTAAGGACAAAGGGGTATAGGTTCCGGCGATTAATAAGTAAATGGCGGAGTGGTCCATAATTTCAAAAATGCTTTTTGCCTTGCCTTCTGGAAAGCTATGTAAAAGAGTGGAGGCAAGATATAGAAGAATCAACGTGGTTCCGTATATGCTAAAACTGACGATGTATATAGTACTGCCATAAATGTTTGCTAATACAACCAAGACGATGAGTGCCGCAATGGCTAATCCTAAACCGATACCATGCAAAATGGCATTAGCGATTTCTTCTTTTTTTGTAAATTTTTTATTCTTCATTTTAGCGTTTTCCATTACGTTTGTTTTCTGATAGCCTCTTTTTTGTTTTCTTTTTCATGATGGAGTGTCCGAATTTTCCTATGGGCTTTTTTAATCCAAAATACTCGCCATGACTATAGCAGATGGGCTGGGCACTCTCGAAATGAAATTTGCCATGAGCATCTATATAGGATTCATCGGCATGAACGGCTAATACTTTTGCAATGAACATATCGTGGGAACCTAATTCGATCACCTGTGTGACTTTGCATTCAATGTTGACAGGAGATTCTTTTATCATAGGCGCATTAATCTTAGTTGCGGGTATCGGTGTTAGTTTAAGAAAGTCAAATTTATCAACTTCTCTTCCGGACTTAACGCCGCAGTAATCTGTTGCAAAAGCAAGGGATTGTGTAGTCAAATTAATAACAAATTCGCGACTTTTCTTAATGATGTCATAAGAATAGCGTTCTTTTCGTATGGAAATATAGGCCATGGGCGGGTCAGAGCAAATGGTTCCAGTCCAGGCAATGGTAATAATATTACGCTTTTCTTTTTCGGAACCACAGGATACCATGACAGCAGGAACTGGATAAATCATTGTGCCAGGTTTCCAAGTTACTTTACTCATATAATCATCCTTCCTAACTTTTCGGAGCTTATCCCAATAAGTCTTATAATTCATTTTAATTATGGAGATTACTATAATATTAAAATATTATCACAGAGAAGTAAAAATATACAATTATTTTAAGATTTTTAATACTATCAGCAAGAAATAGCAGCCTTTCAAAAATAACTTGTCAAAAGGGCATAAAAATTATAAACTAAGAGGTAAGCTATTTTTTAGGTAGATGTACTCAATTATAATTAGGAATTAAGAATTAAGAACTAAGGAGGATTTTGCAAAAGCAAAATCCATGAAATATAATTACTTCTAATCTCTGATTTCTGAAAGTATATAGAATTTGAAAGAAGGTATTTTATGGAAAGTCAAAAAATTATTAATATTGCTGTTATTGCTCATGTGGATGCAGGAAAATCTACTTTGGTAGATGCATTTTTTGCCCAAAGTGGTGTTTTTAGAGAGAACCAGGAGATTATCGACTGCGTCATGGATAGCAATGACATCGAGAGAGAACGCGGAATCACCATATATTCAAAAAACTGTTCTGTTATGTATAAGGATATAAAAATTAACATTGTTGATACACCAGGACATGCAGATTTTTCGTCAGAAGTAGAAAGAATTATAAAAACAGTAGATACCGTTATATTATTAGTAGACTCCAGTGAGGGGCCTATGCCTCAGACAAGATTTGTCTTGCAAAAATCGTTAGAATTGGGCTTGCATCCTATTTTGTTAATTAATAAGATTGACAAGAAGGACCAAAGGGCAAAAGAAGTGGTGGATATGGTGCTGGGGTTATTTATGGAGCTAAATGCCACGGATGATCAATTGGATTTCCCTATCTTATATGGTGTTGCTAAAGAGGGCATCGTAAAAAGAGAGATGGAAGACGACAGTCAGGATCTCGTGCCATTATTTGAGACAATTCTAAGTCATGCAAAGGTGTATCCGGATTATAATAATCAGCCATTGCAGATGCAGGTGTCTACCCTTGCTTATGATGATTATATTGGAAGGTTAGGAATAGGCAGGATTTTCAAAGGAACCCTTAAAGAAGGCCAAGTGGTAACAGTATGTAAAAGCAATGGTGCCATTGTGAAAGGAAAAATAGCTCAAATATTTGTTTACAAAGGTTTGTTGAGGACGCCTGTTCAAGAAGCCTTTAGTGGAGATATTGTTGTTGTTTCGGGAATTGCTGATATTTCCATTGGTGAAACCATATGCTATGAAAACAAGCCAAAGCCTATGGAAACCATTAAGATAGAAGAACCGACGCTATCCATGAATTTTTTGGTAAATAAATCACCTTTTGTAGGTAGAAGCGGCAAATATGTGACATCACGGCACCTAAAAGCCAGGCTGGAAAAGGAACTGGAAGTTAATGTTGGATTAAAGGTAGAAGCTCTTGATACAACTGATGGATTCAAAGTATCTGGAAGAGGAGAACTACATCTTTCAATATTATTAGAGAATATGAGAAGAGAAGGATATGAAATTGCTGTGTCAAAACCTGAAGTTATTATGTATCACAAAGAGGGCGCCCTTAAAGAACCTGTTGAAAGAGTTATTATAAGTGTGCCAGAGGCGCATTCAGGTGCAGTGATATCAAAATTAAACATCAGAAAAGGGATTATGATATCCATGTCTGCTGATGGTGGGTATGCCAGGATAGAATATCTGGTTCCAACAAGAGGGCTTTTAGGATATCGAAGTGATTTTATAAATGATACAAGAGGGGAAGGTACTTTGGTCAGAAGATTTGAAGCTTTTGAAGCTTTCAAAGGAGAAATACCTCAAAGAACCAATGGTGTTCTGATTTCTCAGGAAGGGGGAGAAGCAATGGCCTATTCACTGGTTAATTTCAGTGAGCGTGCGATATTGTTTATTCACCCTGGCACAAAGGTTTATGAAGGGATGGTTATAGGCATGAATAGCAGAGGCGATGATATGACCGTGAACCCTTGTAAAAATAAAAAGATGACCAATATGAGAGCAGCGGGTTCAGACGATTCATTAAGGCTACCACCTCCCATAATTTTTACCCTTGAGGAAGCTCTGGAATTTATTAATGATGATGAATTGGTTGAAGTGACACCAGATGATATTCGCTTAAGAAAAAAACATCTTACGGAACTGGAACGAAGAAGAAACCCAAGGATTATAAAGGACTAGAAAATAATAAATACTTAGGAAAAAACTATTTTCCTAAGTATTCTTCTAAAGTGAGGTTTTGGTTTTTCATTTCTTTGGCTGCTTTGGAGCCTACATATCGAATATGCCAGGGCTCATATTGGTAACCCGTAATGGATTCTTTGCCTTTTTGATAACGAATGATAAATCCAAAACTTGCTGCATTTTCTTCTAACCATTTTCCCTCTACAGTATTCCCAAAGTCTTGAGATAATCCATAATTCACCGATGAGCTTCTGATATATATTCAGAAATGCTTTTCTCTAAGCTAACGCTTTTCTTGTCTTTATTGGTCTCGTTTTTCTTAAGAAAATCTAAAGCAAATTCTGCTAATTGAGGCTCTAAATATAATATTAGGGTACACTCTTTTTTTGATTCAATTAGTTTATGTCCTATAAACATATTATTCATTTTACCACCACCAATTTTATTGTTTGCTGAATGTAGAAAAAAATCCGTTATATTTATTAATAGGCCAATTCTTTTCTTAGTTTCTTTGCTTATGTTTTTATTTTCTGGGTAAAAATAATAAGAGGTGATGAAGATGAAGAATCATGCAAAGTTAATAAAAAATCGAAAATCAACAAGAGATTATAAATCTGTGCCTGTGGCCGAAGAAAAGTTAGAAGTTTTAATAGACTTCTTCCATCAAGGTAAAAGACTGATTCCCGAAATAGAAATGGAAATAATTCTATTTAGGGAGGGTGCGTCTGTCTTTGAAAAATTGAAGGGTATTGCCGGTTATAATGGAATTATGATAGAAGCGCCTCATTATATTGTTATTGCTTCTGAAGTAAAAGAAGGTTATATAGAAAATACTGGATTTGTGGGCGAAAACGTGATTTTGAAAGCAGTAGATGAAGAAATAGATACTTGTTGGATTACATTTGAAGACAGTCATGATATAAAAAATGCATTAGAGCTAAAAACGGACAAAGAGGTTACTGGAATCATTGCAGTGGGTTATGGAATGGATAAAAAGAAAATCTTGCATGGAGTCGATACAGGTGGGAATTACTCAAAAGCAGATATGAGAGTTATAGAAGATAATACGTCATTTCGATATGCTATAGAAGAGATTGTTTATTACAAAGAATGGGGCACCCCTATAGATAATATGGTGCTAGAAGAAAGAGGGTTAGCAGAAGCCTTTGCCTTTTTAAGGCTTGCGCCTTCTACGCAGAATCTTCAACCATGGAAGTTTGTTCTGAAGGACAGTATGATCGTTCTAACCATAAAGGATCGCAAAGAGATAAGTCTGAAGGAAGAAAAAATGGATGCAGGCATTGTTATGTTATCTTTTTACCTTCTTGCTTCAGAAACATTGTATGAACCTCATTGGTACTTAGGAAATCCTCTTGAAGAAGAGAAAATACCAACCGATTATAGGGTTGTAGGTTGGTGTAAATTATAGACTATGCTCTTCGTCGGTGTCGCATTTGAATATTCGTAGTTCAAATAGGATGTTGTATTTTGTTGGAAAAGATGAAGTTATAATGCTTTCAATCAGATGGAGTAGACTCTCCATCTGATTTTTGATGTTCAGTATCCTTTAGCAAAGCAGGGTTGTATTGATTAGATTTAAAGAGATTTAAATTTTTTATAGATGGGCTTTGAGCTTTTTTTTCAATCGGATTAGAAGGTTATATTTTTTGAACGGCATCATAAGCTTCAGATAAAGCTTCCATGATACTTCTGGATTTTACGGCATCTCCGATTACCACATATGGAATCGATTTATTTTCCAAATCAAAAATGGGAGTGTTTTTTTGAGGCTTGTAGCCAATGGCTAAAATAACATGGTCACAAGGCATCTTTTTTTCCTCGCCCTTTTCTGTTACCAGGATGTCATTTTGATTAATTGAAAGAACTTTTGTATGAGTTAAAATTTCAATCCCATATTCTTTCAATTCTTTTAAGAGAATATGTTTCATGCCGCCTAAGCCATTTCCAACCTTAGGGAGCATTTCAACGACGGAGATGTTAATAGGGCTAATGATGGATTTGCGATAATTAGAAGCATATTGGAGTAAAAATGAGGTCTGGTTTTGGTCGAGAAATAGTGCAGAAGATAAAAAGTGTGCAGTTTCAAGTCCTACAGCGCCACCGCCAATAATAATATTTTTACCACCTTTTAGTTTTCGAAGCATTTCAGAGTTTGCAAAAAGTACTTCTTCCGCAGTAATGACATGGGGTAGATGAATCCCTTGAATAGGAGGAATAATAGGTTCGCCACCGGTAGCTACAATGACAAAATCCGGATTGTTGTTGTCTATATAGGTTGCGTTTACTTCTGTATTGTAATGGATTTGAACATGAAGTTTTTTTAGTTCTTCTTTCATAAATGAAATATAATCTAAAAAATGTTCTTTGTAAGGGGGTTTAGAAGCAGAAATCATTCGCCCTCCCAATAGGGTGCTGTTTGTACACAAGGTTACTTTATGGCCTGATTTAGAAGCTAATAAAGCTGCTTCAAGACCTCCGGGGCCGCCACCTACTATAAGGACAGATTTAGGGTCTTTTGAATTTAATATCGGTTGGTGTTCTTTACCAGTTTTTGGGTTGAAAGAACATTTGACTTCCTCGTAACGCAATATCCTCTCTATACAGCCTTTGTTACACGCTTGGCATGGGCGGACCGGTTGATTGTCTTTGACTTTGTTAACATATTCGGGATCCGTAAGAAGACATCTTGCAATGCCAATAAAATCTGCATATCCTTCCTTCAGGGCTTTTTCTGATATAGAAGCATCATTTAATCGGTTAGAAGCTATCACAGGTACCGTTACAACATTTTTGATTGACTGGGATAAAAAGGTATAAAAGCCCTTTGGAACATGGTAGGATATTTGAGGCACTGGCGATTCATGCCAACCCCCAGTTACATTTATGCAATCAATATAGGTTTCAGCCGCTTTACTAAATGTTTTCATATCTTCTATGCAATAACCGTCAGGGAGCATGTCCGCGCCAGATATTCTTAGGATAACAGGATAATTCGGCCCAACAGCAGATCGAATAGCGGACATGACTTCAAGGGGGAACCTCATGCGGTTTTCATTAGATTGACCGTATTGATCTTTTCTCATATTTGTTAAGGGAGACAAAAACTCTGATAATAAATATCCTGCACTACAGCTTATCTCGACAGCATCGACACCGTGATTCTTACAGCTTAAAGCAGATTGTGCAAAGGAAGTCGTGGTTTCTTGGATATCTTTAAGAGACATTTCTTTTGGCATTGTGCGATAAATTTTTGATTCTATAGGGGATGGTGCCATAGGCGTTAGTCCTCCAAGGGATTCAGTTGTGCCATTTCTACCGCAATGAAAAAGTTGAACAATAAGGTTACAATTATATTCGTAAAGGGCATTTCGTAGGGTTTCAATGCTTTTCATAGCAGGTTCTTCATATAGTCGGTGCATACCCAAAGGACCGCCATTTTTATTTACTGCTGCAACAAGAGTGACAGCACTGACGCCTCCTTTGGCCCGTGCTAAGTAAAATGCCATATCTTTCGCAGTGATACAGCCATTTTCATCACAGTAACCTAAATGCATTGCACTCATAATATATCGATTTTTAAGCTCTAATTGATTGATCTTTCCAGATTCAAAAAGGTAATGATGCATAAGCGCCTCCTTGTGGTTAAATTTTATACATATATAAAAAAGATGCAAGTTTCATACCACATTTTTCTCCATACATTCATCTATTCTTCCATTGCAGTCGGGCTCGAGAAATTACGTATAAGGTATCCATGTGTCTAACTATGTCAACACCATAAAACGATGTTTCTTTGCATCATTATAATGCTCGGTGAATCTTTGAACGGTTAGATTAATACTGTTTAAAACAGAGCATAGAAGGTACATAAGGAATCTTTAGAATAATTGTAGATCCTTTCCACAGCTGATAAAAACCAATAATAGAATAAAAAGCTGTTTTATAATTAAGTCTTCAAGCATAGTATTGCAATATAGAGATATAACCTCAGTGTTAGAAAAGAGGGATAGTATGAATAGAATACGACTCATAATGAATCCCATTAAGCAATACTTTGAAGCCTATTATGAATCTTTGAAGACAGGAAGCTACATAGATCCTTCAAGATGCTTTGTATTAAATGCCCATACGGTTATTCCTCAAAGGCTTTTACTGAATAAATATAAGCTGTATAAAGCATTTGATTTATCTTTAGAAGACTATCAAGTAAATCTTGAGTTTGCAGAAATAAAAAGATATAGGAATTATATTGCTGTTATTGTTATTGAAAATGCGCAATACAAATACAAAAATGTTCCGAATGGTTTGATTTCAAAGACACAAGGGATTGAATACTATATTGAAATGAAAAGAATAAATGGCCGATGGAGAATCGTCTATATGGACTCAAATCAAGAAGATTATCAGATGGCAAATGAAAGATCCAATGTCTATATCCATGAAAAAGACTACCTAAGTTTAAAACGCAGCGGCAGATTGTTAACTCAAAAAGGAGACTGCTTGAATAAAGTCTTTGATTTATTGGATGAAGAAATAAGTTGCCTGAAAAAAATAGTGCCAGTTCCTTCAAATATGAAATTCAGTGAAGATGAGAATAATAAAAAGAACAATGTTACCATAAAGGATACAGATATTTATGACCCCAATAAAGGAATTGTATATGCTAGAAAAAATGCTTTGTACTCTGAGCTTCCGGAAAAAGAAAAATTATTTTATTATGCTTATAATGGAGGAGACTGTACCAATTTTATGTCTCAATGTGTATGGGCAGCCTATGGGGGTTATGTTGAGGAGGATCTGAAGCTTACCAAAAAAAATATATCAAAAAAATATAGAATGGTATATACAGGCAACTTAAATACCTCATGGTATGGCACTATGCCTGATGGAGGAGGAACACCGTACTGGGAAAATGTAAAACAATTCTACAACTACGTCACGTCTCCAAAAGAAAAAGGACCCAAGGGAAAAGTATATGGAAGTGGGAAACAAGCTGATTTTGATTTAAATAATGTTTCCCCGGGAAATATATTGCAATTTTGGCCCGCAAATAAGGAAAGATGGTATCATTCCGTATATGTAACGGGGGTATATTCTGGTGGTTCAGTTCCCCATATTTATGTTTGTCAACACTCCATGGACATGAAGGACCGACCCCTTGTAGAGTTGCTTAGCTGGAATACCAATGAAGGCAAGATAAGAGGAATATCTTTTAGTGCAACAAGTTTTAATGGTTAAAAAGATATAAGTGGAAGTATAAGTATAAGTATAAGTATAAGTATAAGTGGAAGTTTTAGTGTAAGTGATAGATGAAAGATAAGAGATAATAGAGAATAGAAAAACAAGGACAGAGTGTACTTTGTCCTTGTCTTTTCTTATATGGTTAAGTGCTTTACTTAGGCTGCCTCCGAAAGGAGCTTATTTATACTTAACACTTAACTCAACTTACACTGCTCCGAAGACGCCTATTTATACTTAACACTTAAAATTGAGTTTTATATTTTTGAATTAATTAAGTCAATGAGATCCTTGTTAGAATTTTTTGCAAGGACAACCACATCAATGTGCTCGAAGACTTTTTCTGAGGCATGGAATTTTCCATTAAAAAAGGTATCAGATATGTAATGACCTACAGATTCATCTCCATAAACATAATCTAAATCGCCGATGTTTAGAGCATTAAAGCTTTCCTTATCCGCTTCAAATTCTATAAGGTTAGCATTGTTATTTCTTAAAATTTGATGTGAGTTTCCTACGCCACCTTTTATAACGCCTACTTTTTTATTGGTCAATGTAGGGTTGGACTCTTGATTATAGGAAAAGACAACGCATTTGAAATGGGCATAAGGTTTACTGGCAATATAGCCTTGATTCATAAAAAGGTCATTTGGCCAACCCATGTTAAGAAGACCATGGATGACATCCTTTTTAAATAAATCGATGACCTGAATAAAGGAACGACCTACAAATTCTACATTTATATTGAGATCTCTCATTATATCTACACTAATTCCTAGGGATTTGCCATTTTCCGTATAAACCCAGGGCTTGTAATTGTTGGCATGGCCTAAGATGCTTTTTGAGGCTTTCTGTTGCTCTGATGTAGCAATTAGAACATCATCTGCTATTAAATTATAACTGTTTTCAAGGTCAATGAGTGATTGGTTGAATCTTGAAAAACCCTTAAGCAATATTCCCATATCACTTACATTTTGATCAATATTATCGGATACTGTTTCAACACTATTGATGACTTTTCCCAATCGTTTACTTTCGTCAATACTGTTTTCTACAATGCCTTTAAATATATCAGTAGATTCATTAATATTGGTTATGTTTTGAGTTAGAAGATTTTTAAAACTACCAAATTCCGATTGAATCGCAGAATTTTTTTCTGATGCTTCGGTAGATGAACTTTCAAACTCTTTTAATTTCAAATTAACTTCTGAAATTGAATCAGATATATTTTCGGAAGCATCCTTGCTATTTTTTGCAAGTTTCCTTACTTCATCAGCTACAACTGCGAAGCCTTTACCATATTGGCCCGCTCGAGCGGCTTCAATGGCTGCATTTAAGGCAAGTAAATTAGTATGTCTAGCAATATTTGCAATAGTATTGGTGGAATCATTTATACTTTTAATCGAAGAAATGATATCTGTAATAGATGAGGACATGAGTACAAATTTTGATTGAAAAGAATCAAAGACAATATCCAGATTGTTTAATATTGCAATAATCTTATCCAAATCTTGTGATGTCGTATCAAAATTATCTAAAGCTTTTTTTCCATCAATAGACATGGTTTCGATAAAAGTCGCAGATGTTTTGGCTTCGTCCTTTGTCTGCTGGAAATCACCATTAAGAACTTGTAATGATTCAATAGCTGTTTTCAATTGCTGTCCAAATGACAAAAGATCATCTTTATTAGACTGAAAATCTAAAGTGGACAACTTCTGGTTTAAGTCTGATAAAAAGATTTCAAAGTTGTTGGGAGTAGTCTCTTCTAATGGATTATGTGCATTATCATTCATTTTAACTTTCCTCCGCTTAAGTAATCTGATGACACTTTGGATTGCGCTATAACTGAATATAGTGTATCACTTAAATCTATAATTATCAATTATATTGGTCGAAAATGTCGGATAATGCCATTACATAAAGATAAAGGATGTCGCTTTATAGTGAGAGAGAATTATTGGTATTATAAGGATTAACAAGTTACTTCCAAATACAGACTTATATGAAGTCACTCAGTCCTTGATGGCCAAATATGATGCAACGGGCGAACAACACGTTTTTTCTATTGGTTTGAGAACTGTTAAATAGTGGTATAATAAAAATAAGGTCCAAATACTAATGCGAGGTAAACCTTGATTTTCATTGCAAAAAGGAGTTCATATGGAACTGATTCGTTTAAATAATATTAATGTTCTCTATCAAAACACATGTGCATTAAAAGATATTAATATGGTCATTTATAAAGGAGATTACATCAATATAACAGGGCCCAACGGAGGAGGTAAAACCACTCTGTTGAAAATAATCATTGGTATGGTAAAGCCATTCTCGGGGCATATTTATTTCAGTGAACAATTGAAAATTGGATATGTACCTCAGCATACGGTTTTTGACAGATCATTTCCTATAAAAGCAGTGGATGTGGTCATGATGGGGATGTTAAATAAACCCAAAAAGATTTTTCATGAATTTACCAAAGAAGAAATAAAAGAAGCAGAGAAAACAATGGATCAACTTGGCATCTTATCCATAAAGAATGCTCAAATATCCAGCCTTTCGGGAGGACAACTTCAGAAAGTTCTTTTTTGTCGAGCGGTATTAACAAATCCCAATATCTTAGTATTAGATGAACCCGCTTCAAATTTAGATTTTGAATCCAGAGGTTTGATGAACGCGTATCTGGATGACATCAGTAAGAAAGTGACAATTGTGAAAGTAAGCCATGAAGAGAAAGTATCTACACTTGTAAATAAGATTGTTTATGTAAGTCAGAGTTTAAAAGTTGAGAACAGGGGATAGAAAGACAGATAAGAGATAAGAGATAAGAGATAAGAGATAAGAGATAAGAGATAAGAGATAAGAGATTAGGGGACAGGGGACAGAAAGATAGATAAGAGATAAGAGATAGGGATTAGGGATTAGAGATTAGAGAACAGGGGACAGAAAGATAGATAAGAGATAAGAGATAAGAGATTAGAGATTAGGGGACGGGGACAGAAAGACAGATAAGAGATAAGAGATAGAGATTAGGGATTAGGGATTAGGGGACGGGGACAGAAAGACAGATAAGAGATAAGAGATAGAGATTAGGGATTAGGGATTAGGGGACAGGGGACAGAAAGATAGATAAGAGATAAAAGATAAAAGATAAAAGATAAAAGATAAAAGATAAAAGATAAAAGATAAAAGATAAGAGATAAGAGATAAGAGATAACAGATAAAAGATGTGTAGGGACGACCCTTGCGGTTGTCCTTAGGGGAAAGATAAGGAGAATATTTATGGTTGAGGCTTTTAAGTATACATTTATTCAAAATGCCTTTATGGGCGCCATCTTGGCAAGCATTGCATGTGGCATTATAGGGACTGTTATTTTAGAAAAAAAATTGGTTATGATGAGTGGTGGCATTGCCCACAGCTCTTTTGGAGGAATTGGCTTGGGGTATTATCTTTCCATAGAGCCTATTATAGGAGGATTGATTTTCTCAATTATTACTTCTATTAGTATTGTTCAAATTAAGGGGAAAACAAATGTCAATTCAGATGTCATTATAGGAATATTTTGGGCAGTTGGAATGGCGTTGGGAATTTTATTCATATCATTCATACCAGGCTATCCTCCAGATATGACTTCTTATCTTTTTGGGAACATACTCACCATTTCACGTTGGGATATTGCCTTTATGTTTATAATGGATATTCTTTTGCTATTTATATTCTCTTCATTATTTCATTATTGGCGTGCGTATTTATTTGATGATGAATTTTCAAGAACCATTGGTATTCCAGTTAAGCTATACGAGCACACTTTATATATACTCATAGCCTGTGCCATAGTCATATTAATCAAAATCGTAGGGATTATTTTAGTGATTGCTCTGTTGACCATTCCCCCCGCTATAGCCAAGATGTTTTCTGATAGTCTTAAAAAAATGATGCTTTTATCAGTTTGGTTTGGAATTGTATTTTGTGTCACAGGATTTTTCGTATCCTATTTATATGATATTCCTTCCGGAGCAACCATCATTCTTGTTGCAGGGGTCTTTTACTTTATAAGCATTCTTTTGGTGAGACCACTTTGGGGACATTCCTCAAAAGGATAGAGCCTAAAGCGAGAGGCGTGTCCCCTTTCCTTAAAGAACCAAAAAAGCAGCAACAACAGAAACTAAAACAGACAAAATCAATCCGCCTTTAAAAAATGAGCAGATACCTGCTGCCACAATACCAATTATGGTCGCAAGTTGCATTTCTGTTGGGGCTTCTATTATGCCTCTTACAATTAAAGCACTTAAAGCGGTATAAGGAATATAAAGTAAAAATCGTTTTAATAATGGATTAATAGGGCGTTCAGTCATGGTTATAAGTGGGATTAGTCTTGGCAAATAGGTAACGGCCGTCATTCCAAAAATCAATGGCAAAAAACTTTTCATATTTTGTCCTCCTCTATAGCTGAATCTTTTATAAAAAAGGCACCAGCTCCCGATGCGATTATAATAGTTCCTATCAAACTCCATGATGATGAAAAGAGATTAAAGTAAGATATGAAGATATATAAAAGTCCCGAAAAAACAGATAAACATAAAATAGGCATTGATTTTTTAGTTTCGGGTACCAATAATGCCATAAACATGGCGTAAAGGCCAATACCTAAACTGTTCTGAACAGCCAGTGGCAATATGGACCCTATAAGATATCCCGTAATGGTGCCTATTACCCAAGAAGAATAGGATAGGCCGTAAAGGGTAAGTAAAAAAGGGACATTCAACTTTCTATTAATTAAAGAGGTTACAGAGAAAGATTCATCTGTCACACCAAAGGCGATAAATAGTAGCCAATGTTTTTTAATTTCTTGTAAGCGCAAAGATAATGAAGCACTCATCATTAAATGCCTTAAATTAAGAAGAAAGGTAGCAATGATAATATTGCCTGTACTAATACCGGCATTTATTAGATCCAAAGCCATAAACTGACTGGCACCTGCAAAAACAAATATTGAGAAGAAGCTGGTATCCCTAAAGGAAATACCAATGTTTTTGGAGAGCATACCGAAAGCCATTGCTACAGGAAAATACCCGAAGATAAGGGGGATACTTGTAAGGACTCCTTGTTTAATGCTTGTAAATATTGGCGTTTGATCTTTTTCAATCATTTTAAACCTCCTGTGTGACATGATTCATTGCCGAGTCTATTATCTATATGTAGGATTAAAGATTGCGCAGGATAAAACTGTATGTTATATTAACCTCAAAAGGATGTTATAACAAGTTTATGTTTGATTATATAATTCTCGTGAATAAAATGCAAGAGGGAGGTTCTTAATTTATGAAAGATTTAAATGCTATAGTGGCAAGCAATTTAAAGCTCATAAGAAAAGAGATGAAATTAAGCCTTGAGAAAGTAGCAAACATGACAGGTGTTAGCAAAGCAATGCTGAGGCAGATTGAAAATAGGGAATCCAGTCCTACCATCAATACCATATGGAAGATTGCTTCTGGGCTAAAAATACCCTATACCTCTATTATTAATATGCCTCAGCCAGAAACCATGGTAGTCACTGGCTCAACTATAGAACCTCAAATCGAAGACAATGGCAGATATAAGGTATATTCAATCTTTCCTTCAGATAATGGTAGAAAATTTGAAATTTATATGCTGGAATTGGAAAAGGACGGTTTCTTTGACTCACAGACTCATGGAGCTGGCACTCAAGAGTTTGTCACCGTTTATGAGGGAACCTTATTAATTAAAGTGGATGATAAAGAATATCTTATAGAAAAAGGGGATTCCATTAGATTTAAAGCAGACCAAGCCCATACCTATAAAAACCCATCAGATGAGCTGACACGAATGAGTATGGTGATTTATTATGGAATATAAGTTAAAGGAAAAATCTAAAATTTCTTCAAAAGGTAAAGAACATTTGTTGAATAATTAGAAGAGAATGTAGAAGATATTAAATAGAAGCTATTTAATAATGATGGTTAAGGGAAATATAAGGATCGATAGAGGGGCAGAGACTTGCCTTACAAAAGAAGTGCCATGAGAGGAGCGATTATGGAAAAAATGAAAACCTATTTTACCCGCATGGGTGATGGTTCAGGCGTGCATATGACAGAGGGAACTATTCGTGAAGACTTAGAGGCAGGGACCAGAGAAGCTGCTAGATGCGGAAAAATTCCAAAGTTATCAAAGGATGAGTTGGATTATTTGTATGAAATCATTGTTACGCCGACGAATGTTATTGGAGTAAAAAGAGGGATGGAAGTTGTGACAACGTCTGAATCGGGTTGTTTTAAGCTAAATTATCAAGCACACATTCCAATGGATAGAACCACATCTGCTTTAGTGAATGAAAGGGTGCTCTGCTTAGATTCAGTGGACATTGGGAACATTGATTATAGCTATAGATCAGTAAAGCCTATTTTGCACGATGAGGCCAAGATCATGGAAATGGTACAATCTCAAGCAATTTTTCCGGTGCTATATGGTGGTATGCCCGATCTTGGGCGCTATACCAAACCTAATGGTCCAGTTGATAATTGGTCAGAATTATTGCCCCTTGGAAAAATAAATGAAGCTAGGGCAGCTCAGGAAGAAGCAGTGGAGTATGCTGTCAAAGATCTTGTTTACATAGCTGAAGGCATGATCGCAGCAGGTGCAGATGGTATGCTTTTTGATACTTGTGGGGCTTCAGGAGATGCAGATTTTCTTGCTGCATTAAAAGCAATTGAATTAATAAAACAAAAATTCCCGGACTTTGGGATAGAGATTGGAATGGCAGGCGAGTTCGTCATGGGGATGCACGGAAATCTAAAATATGAAGGAACCCGTCTTGCGGGATTATATCCCCATAAACAGGTGAAACAAGCAGAAAAAGCTGGGGCCAATATCTTTAGCCCAGTAATCAATACCAATAGTAATATGTCGTTTCCATGGAATATTTCTAGAGCAGTTACTTTTGTAAAAGCCTGTGTGGAGGATTCCAATATTCCAATACATCCGAACATGGGTATGGGAATGGGTGGCACACCAATGACAACAGTACCTGCGGTAGACGCTGCTTCAAGAGCGGTTAAAGCTATGGTGGAAATTGCTAAGATAGACGGATTGTTGATAGGTACTGGAGATCCTTTCGGTAATGAAGCTATTCATGAGACAGCCGCAGGCATGGGAGGAATACGTACTGCCGGAGATTTGGTGTTACGTCTACAACTCGCAAAAAGCATGAGACTAATAGAAGCAAAAAAATATGTTGCCGAAAAATTAGGTGTGACACCTATTGAACTCTGTGATTGCTTGGTTATGCAAGATATTCGAGAGACACTGGATATAGGATATTCGATGCCTACAGATGGAGCGGCCAAGGGCATCGAAGCAAAGTTCCGTATAGCAGATATTTTAGATATCAAAATTAACTCAGTGGAACGTTTTAAGAGGAAAATATTAAAACTATAAAGGAAGACATCTTATTAGTAGAGAGCTTAGTAGGTCTGACTGAACAATTATGTTTCTCATAACCATCTGCTTTCTCAAGCTAATATTCTATGTTATAATCACCTTAAACATATGAAATGTTTTAAAAATGAATGATTATGAGGCTATTTGAGATGAATAACTATGATTTAATGATAGAAGAGTTAAAGAACTTGGAGAAGATCGCCATTGCATTGGAAGTTGAATCTTTTCCCATATACTTTTTGGGTGGCTCAGCCTGTATTTTAGGAAAATATACAGATCGAGCTACGAGAGATTTTGATTTTATTGACCTTGAGTATTCGGCAAGGTTAGGAAAAGTGTTCAGGTATTTAGGTGATTTTGACATACTGGAATATGAAAGTACGATTCTTTCGCCTTTCTATAAAGATAGAGCCATTAGATTGGAACAATTCCAATATTTAAGAGTATTCATTTTATCCAGAGAAGATATAATAGTCAGTAAAATTATACGAATGGATACCAAAGATATTGAAGATATCAATTTACTTATTAAGCAAAGTGACAAAAATCTCATTTCACAAATCATCAATGAAGTATTACAACGGAAAGATCTTTACCAAACTAAGAAGAGTGCCTTAATTAAAAAGTTACCTTTCTTCAAGGAGAGATATGATGTTTAGAATTTTTTGTGAGAGTTATGATAATTATATTGCACAGTATAAAGATGCAGCATGTCAAAGTGAATATCGGTTTAAGATTGCGCAGCCCCTTAAGTTAATTAAGGATGTAGATGAATATGAGACGGGAAAAAGGTATAACACCTTAGAATATAAACAATTAAGCGATTTGCTTTTCTATATGCAGGAGCAAATAGAAACGTTTCCAAAGTTAAAAGCTTTTTTATGGACGTTGGAATCTAGAGATATAAAAGGGTACTACTTTGGAATCGTTCCAAAAGAAGATTTGATAGAGCAAGTTAAACTTGTAAACATGTTTCTAAACTTGTTGTATTGGGATAATAAAACTTATAATTGATTTATTTAAAAATGAAGTATAACCGCCCTACTGGGCGGTTATTATTAGTGTTCACTGTAAAATCATTATTTTTTAGAACTATATTTCTTTGACTTCTACATCTAAGGTAATATCTAATTTGGCGGCCATACTCAAGTAGTAATCTACTTGCTCAAAGGTTAACATATCTGAAGAGATTAACCCAGTTTGGAAGATTTGATCGTCAACGAACATTTTAGTGAATAAAGCGCCGCCTTGCCCGGTCAAGTATGTTTCTCCAGTAAGCTTAGACTTTTCAAATGCTTCAACACATCCAAGAGAATTAACATATGTTTCTACCATTACTTTTTTACCGTCTTTCATTCCGACAGCTTCAATAAGCATTGCACCTGTATCAGATTCAAGACCTTCATCTAAAATCTCTTTGATTTCAGATTCATATTTAGGAGCAGGAGGTGTAAGAGATTTTGTTATGTCCAATGGAACAATTTCAGTCCCATTAACATTAATTGATTCTTGTGAGAGCATTCCCATTTTATATAACAGTTCTGCTATTTCTACACCTGACCCACCATATTTAAAGAAAACTTCTTTTACACCTAAAAAGAATTCATCAGAGTGGATTCCCATTTGAACGGGTTCTTCATGAGAATGCTCTACTAATCTAATGGGCTGGTCAATCCCTTTAAATCTTTTCATTATGGGTAAAGAGAAGGGTCCATTCTGTACAAGTTCACCACCAGTAAAACAAAATGGGTTTTCAGTCATGTCTTTATATGCAACTTCTGGTGACCACCAGAAAGGCAAGAAACGTTTAGCTTCTACACCTTCATAGACATACATATAGATGCTGTCGCAAGAATCCAGATAACGCATTGCATTTCTTGCTGCGACACAAATGATTCCTGGTGCAGAGCCCGTACAAGTTAATGCTGTTTTACCTATCTCTTTAAATCGATTATTCATATCTCCTGTAAGCAATTTCCGTAGAAGGTCTGACCAATGGTAACCGTTGGCCTCGGGAGCTGCAAAATCTTGATAATTTGTTTTAACTTCCAGAGCAGCTTCCATCACATTTAACCCAAATTGTATTGGAAGAGCATTTACAATTAAATCTACGCCTTTTGCAATACTAACAATATCTGCTACCTTATTTGCATCTACTGGTACGCCTTTTCCTTTTTGAAGAATTTTAACCAATTCTTCAACGGCTTTTGGATCATAGTCCGCGCATATTATCTCCGATACGTTTGGATCCTCATCCATGCGCTGCGCGACGGTAGAGCCTTGAGCTCCAGTACCTAATATCAATATCTTTTTCATAAATTCCCACCACCATTTTTTATTTGCGAATTACCGGATAACTACTTATATATAAAATTATATGACGGGAGGATGCTCCCTTCAAGCCACTGCATTATTTGCTGAATTGTGTATTGAGTTGTGTACTATATTGACATTTTAGCCATATTCCTTATTTTTTTCTAACCTTCAGATGAAGCCCTAACACAAAACCTGTGGTTTTGATGTAGGGCTCATACAGTAATTCTCCAATCTTTGATTGATAAGAATTTTTCAGTTGGCGTTTAAAACTCCACCTGAAGCTAAGAACTCTGTTTATAAAGTGGCGGGATTATTGAAGTTTTGAATTTGTAATGGTATGATAATAGATAGGAAGTCGATAATGGGGGACATTATATGATTGTTGAAGAGATAAACAAACTGAAAGATTTACATATAAATACTTTTCTATGCAGCGTTAAAAGTTACCCTAAACATAGGCATGATTTTCATGAGATTATTTTTGTAATAGAAGGGTCTGTAAATATTCAGAGTGCATGTTTCAATTATCATCTTACAAAAGGAGATATATTTATTTTTGATACAGATGAACTCCATAGTATATTTGAAACAGAAGAAGAAAACCTCCTTTTGATTTTCCAACTGGATCCCTATCCTTACTTAACCCTTTTTCCAAAATTAGATTACTATGATTTTGTATGTGATTCGTATTCGGATACAAATAAGAGTTATATAGAGCTTAGAAATTTACAATCTTCTTTGGCAAATATAATGCTACTTGTACAACAAAAACCAGATGCACAGGATTTAATAGAAGCATCTACTGTAAAACTTATTGAAATATTAATTAATGATTTTCAATTTATTTATATTGACCAAACCGGATACCGCAGCAATAGCACCTTTAAAAATAATTCTGTTCAGATGGAAAGAATATTTATTATACTGAAATACATCTATAGAAACTATAAACAAAAAATTGATATAGACAGGTTGTCAAATATGCTTCATTTAGAAAAGTCCTATATATCACGCCTGTTTAGAATTGGAACCGGCCTTAGCATGACAGATTACTTATGTTTTCTTCGTGTAAAACACTCCGAATCCCTCTTAATAAGTTCGGCTATTTCCATTGATGAGATTGCTTTTACGTTTGGATTTTCTTCTAAAAGATACTATGTTAAGCATTTTAAGAAATGGTATAAGATGAAACCTGCTTTGTATAGAGAAAACTATACAAAGCAAATGAACGAAATACCCAATGAAGTGCAATATTATGAAATGGATTATGACAAGGCATTAGAAAGTTTAAAGGCCTTTCAACTTGAAGAGAAAAAAGGGGAGGTGCCAGAGGTCTCCCCATACTGATTTTAATGCAAATGATTTTTATCAGTTCCTGCAGGCACTATTCTATATCCTATAGCTTGCTCTATTCTATGTGCAATTTTAAGAAGCGTTATATCACTAAGGGCGGTTAAATATATGCCATATGGCATATCATCATTGTATGAACCATGAGGAATCGTGATGATTGGAAATCCACCGTATTGGAGTATAAGATTTTCCTGAAACATAATACAGATATCAAATTCACTTAACTTTTCTTGAACTTCTTTTTTAGTTTTTTCCCTGTCTTTTATTAAATTCTTATAAACCGGTTCGCTTAAGTCCCCTTTTGTGTTTTTTTCCGCTTCAATCAGAAGTGTCTGACCATATTTCAATGTTTTGCTTGGATTTAAATTGTTAAATTCAATAATGTCTTTAAGTGAACGTATGGAAGATCCCCTTGGTCTTTCAGAAAGATATCGGTTCAGACAGTACTTGAATTCATATAGCTGGATCTGTTTTAAATCATTTTTTGGTACTTTTGGTATTTTAACTCTTTTTATTGTTGCACCTGATTTTTCAAGGGTTCTTATTATTGTTCTTGCTTTTTTTTCTTCTTCATCTGTTAGATTTTCTAAAGTAACTTGATCTATTCCTATTACGGTTCCTTTAATATTTGCCTCATCCATATCTATAAGGGTATTGATAAGTTCCATAAATAGTATTGATGAGTCCATTACGGTACGGGTTAGAGTCCCAGCAGTATCCAGAGTAAAGCTAATAGGAATAATACCTTTTTGACTCAGCACACTCGTAGAAGGACGAAACCCAACGATACCATTTTTTATTGCTGGAGAAGTAATAGAACCAGAGGTATCGGTTCCCAATGAGACAGCACAAAGATTTGCAGAAACCCCAACGGCTGACCCTGTACTGGATCCTCCAGGATTTTTATTCTCGTTATAGGGCGATTTTACCATACCGCCCCTTGAGCTGTATCCAGGCTTCATACCTTTCGTCATATGATCAGCAAATTCTGTCATATTGGTTTTCCCCAAGATTACGCCACCTTTTTGCCTTAAGACTTCAACAATACCCGCATCGCAAGATGCAAAAGATTCAGCAAGTGCCAGGGAACCTGCCGATGTATGCATTCGGTCTGAAGTGTCCATATTATCCTTTAAAAGAATAGGTAGGCCGAATAATTTGCTTGTAAAATTAGATGGATATGCATCTAATTTTTCAGCAATGGAAAGTGCATCGGGGTTTATCTCTAAAATACTATTAAGCTTGTTTGGCCCTTGATCATACAAATCAATTCGCCTCAAGTATTCCTGAACCAACTCTGCAACGGATATTTCTTTATTGCTGAGCATTTCCTGTATTTGATGTATTGAAATTTCATCAATACTTTGCACAAAGTCCACCTCGTTTTGATTGTAAATTTAGTCATGTTTCTGATAGTATGTTTTTCTTGTCATTGGATTATTCTATACATTACTTACTATAAAATTAATTTTTTATTCTTAGTATGTTTTTCTCTTACCAATGGATTAGGGAACAGCAAATGGAAGCGTTATTATACCTGCGTGCTAATGAAATCAGAGAAGCATGCAATAATCTCATGGAAGAATACGGGTATAGAAGTGAGATCATGTTCACCCGGGGATACCAGAGTGGTCTGAATATGATGATCAGTGCCGTAAAACTATGGTTATTCATGAAGAATGGCATGTGGAAGAAGATCCGGGGAGAGAAGAACGTATTTTATTAAGAGGAATATTAGAGTAAACAGTAATAAGAGCAGTGAAACAAATCTATATAGAATCAGAAAATTATACAGATAAACTTATCAATCAAAGATTGGAGAATTACTGTATGAGACCTACATCAAAACCACAGGTTTTGATGTAGGTCTTCATCTGAAGCTTATCAAGTAAGACTCAGCGCAGAGCACTGAGCGCTTAGTCGCCTTATACAGGGGCTTTTCAATTCTTTCTTCAGCACTTTTGAAGTACTAGGAATTGTTAGACTCGGATAAATTAAAACAACCCTGAAAATTAACCGACAGGGTTGTTTTCCTGTGATTATTCAAAATGAAATTTAAGCAGTTGAATACGATTTTTTACATTCAGTTTTTTATAAATATTTTTTAAATGTTTTTTTACAGTATGCTCACTGATATATAAACCATCGGCAATATCTTGATTTGATGATCCTTTTAGAATCAAAAGCAGTACTTCGATTTCTCTTTTTGTCAAATCAAATTTATTTGTTAAAAGATTTTGATCAGGCATAAATATTTGTTCATTTGCGTAGTTAGTCCTGATCAAATATTCTTTATGCAAACGATATGATAAATGTTCTTTTGCCTGGTTTAAAACAAATAAATCTTTTTCAGTAAAATCTTCATCGGTTTTGGGACGGTATAAAGAAATAATTCCAAGAAATACTCCGTTATAAGCAATACTCAATTGAATAGAATAATGTATATTGTGTTGAGCATAAAATTCACTATAAAACTTTGAATTTTCTCTTTCAGAATTTGATAATAAATCGGTTTCTTTATAAGCCATACTTTTGGCAGACATAAAAATCCATCTGGTATAATCTATTTGCTCATATTCATCATATTCTATTAATTTATTTTCATCTATGTTTATGGCTACCGGATCTGAAAGAAGATGTGTTTTGTCCTTTGAAGCAAGATAAAAAGAAGCTGTGTCATAAGGAATTAAAAGATTAGTTAATTCTAAAAAAGATTTACGCATTTCGGATAAATTTTCAATGCTATGAATTCTATAAATGATATCGTTTAACAGCATCCATTCATTTTCTTGTAAAAATGACATTTTATCACCTGCTTATTGAAAATAATAGAATTTTTTATATTAATTAATAATACTTTGAAAAGAATTATAAAAAAATAGATTATGTAAAGTTGTTATCATTATACATAGTAAGGAGAGAATAATCAACAGAACTGCAGATAAAATGGCAATTACTCAATAGAGTAGTTGTTATTTTATTTACTAGTACTACGTTCTCTAAATAACAGACCATAGGTATGCGTAGGTATTTAGAGAACGCTGTACTAAATCAATCTGACTATAAAAGGTATCCCATAGGGTAATAACGTTACTATTTAGGGTACCTAAAACCCCCTTTTCGAATTATTTAAATATTGAGAAAATTCATATATCATTAAAGTAAATAAATTATTTTTTTAATTCATTTCAAGAAATATGAAAGGAGGTATAATCAGTTATCATAAACTTTAAGATAACTTTGACGAACTTATAATTATTTTCTTAAAGGAGGAATTATAAATGAGCAGTGATAAGAAATTAAGTATTGGCGTAAAAATCGGCTATGGATTAGGCTATGGTGCTATTAGCGTAATGTTATATAATTTATTTTATATTTTCTTTATGATTTTCATGACAGATGTAGCAGGTGTCTCTCCGATATTTGCAGGTACTATTTCTCTTGTAGCCGTATTATGGGATGGTATTACAGATCCGACTGTAGGCTATATATCAGATAATACCAGGTCGAAATACGGACGAAGAAGACCTTTTATGCTGGTTGGATTATTTATGGTCTCAATAGCAGCAGTTTTATTGTTTACCGTAGTTGATTTCAGCGAAACCGCAAAGAATTTCTACTATTTAATTACGGCAATGGTATTTTGGTTAGGACTTACTTTATTTGACATTCCTTATAATACATTGGCTACTGACTTGTCTGAAGATTCAGCAGAAAGAACATCTTTAAGATATTACGGCATGATCTTTTTTGTAGCATGTCTTATGTTCTTAATGTCATTTATTTGGCCGGCAGTAGGTTACTTTACCGAGTTAACCGGTTCAGTTACTAAAGCTTGGCAACTTGCTGTAGCAGTAGTAGCAGCTGTAGCTTTTATTCTTGCACTCATCTGTTGGGCTTCAACAAAGGGAAAAGAAAAAATGGATTATGAAATAGTAAAAGAAAATCCATTAAAGTCTATTAAAGAAGTAATAAAGCTTAAACCTTATCGTTATCTGTTAGTGTTCAGTTTCGTCCTTGGCATCAGCCAGATACTTGTACAAAGTTCAGTTATACATGTAATGATATATAAATCCGGCTTTGATGAAGGCCAGTTAACAACAGTTTTGACAAGCGGTGTTATTTTCAATCTTTTCTGGACAGGGATGGCCGCTCTTCTTGGTAAGAAATTGTCCAATTACAGGATATATGTAATTTCTGTTATTGTAGCAGGTCTGGGAATGCTGACCATTCCATATTTTCTCGATATGTCAATAATGGCGGTATTTATCTTCTACTTTGCATTCTTCGGATTCTCAGCATTTACATTATGGGTATATGGTTATGTGTTTGTTTATGAAATTGGAGACCTTGCAGAATTAGTAAACGGAAAAAGAAATGACGGCATCTTGGTTTCATATTTATCATTTGCTCTTAAAATGGGCGGGGCAGTTGCAATGTGGATCATTGGGTTAGTGCTGGAAGTATACGGATATGTACCAACTGTATACGAGCAATCAGAGAGAACATTGCAGGGAATGACATATCTGATATCTGTATTCCCGTTTGTCTTACACGTAATAGTATTGTTATTGCTTCTTAGATACCCATTAAAACCAAAACAATACAATGCTCTAGCACAAGCTTTGGAAAATAAGAGACAGGGAAAAGAATATTCAACGAAGGGTTTTGAATCAGTACTGTAATCTAGAGGTTAGAGGTTGGAGGTTAGAGGTTAGAGGTTTTTCAATTGACAATTGAAAATTGTAATTGAACTGATTATGGAGTAAGGATTATAGAGTATGGTTATTTAAGATTATGGATTTAGAATTTATGATTGAATGTAGAAATTTGCTTTAGCAAATTTCATTCATTATTATTAATTCTTAATTCTTCATTACATCAAGCCTTTGGGCCTCTGTTCCTTTCTGTTTAGAGTGGCAGAGGTTCATATTTTAATCAAACTAAGTGAAGTAAGAGGTAGTACATAGCGATAAAGGAGGACTTAGATAATGGAAAAAGCAGATTTGGTTTTAAAAAGTAATGCTGTTTTTAGCGGATTGACAAATGAGGCATTTGAAGGTGGGATTGCTATTTTAGGAAACAAAATAGCTGCTGTAGAAAATAAAGATGATATAAATAAATGGATTGATACCAATACAAAGGTTTATGAATTCAATGATGAGATGATTATGCCAGGATTTATTGACGCACATATGCATTTTTTTACTGGCGCATTTGTATCTAGTGAATATATGCTAACTGATTTATTTGAAGCGCATTCAGAGGAAGAATGTGTTAAGATGATTGGTGATTTTGCAAAAATGCATCCTGAATATAAGGCAATAACGGGAATTGGATGGTTCCCTGCATTTTGGGATAAACATAATGCTCTGCCACATCGGTCTTCAATAGATAAAATTATTTCAGATAGACCAGTTTATTTACTGTCTGCTGATTGTCACACATTTTGGTTAAATAGTAAGGCACTTGAAGAATGTAATATTACAAAGGATACTAAAGTATCCTTTGGAGAAGTTGGTAAAGACTCTAATGGCGAATTAAATGGTTTACTATTTGAAATAGAAGCAGGAGCACCAGCTAACCAAAGAGCATTTATAGCACCTAATGGTGAAATGAAAAAAATTCAACAAAATTTTTATAAAGAAATTGCAAAATTTGGAATAACTTCTGCAACAGATATGTCAGCAGCACCTACTCCTGTTGGAGAGTTCTTAGAATACCAAATAGCTTCTGAACTTGAAAAAGAAGGGAAACTTACAGTTAGACTACATCTATTCCCTAGCTTGGGTTTGGATACTAATTTAAAAAAAGTGAAAAGCTTAAGAGAAAAATATTCTTCAGATAAATTAAGAGTTTCTGGATTAAAACATTTTGTAGACGGAGTTACTTCAACGTATACAGCTTATTTACTTGAGCCATATAGTGATAGACCAGAGACTGTAGGGTCTACAAATTACCCTAAAGAATTATATAAAGAGTGCGTTCTGAATGCTAATAAGGAAGAGTTTGGCGTTAGGCTACATGCTATAGGGGATGGCGCAGTAAGAATGGCGTTAGATGTATTCGAAGAATCCAATAAGTTGAATGATAATAAAAATATAAAAAATACCATAGAGCATATTGAAAGTATACATCCCAATGATATGGATAGATTTTCAGAACTAGGTGTTATTGCATCTATGCAGCCAATTCATCTAATAATGGATGTGAATGAAAAAATTTCTCGTATTGGAGAGGCTCGTTGTAAATTTGAGTGGCCGTTTAAAACACTTTTAGACAATAGTGCTACACTTGCTTTTGGTACTGATTTTCCAGTGGCAAACATTAATCCTTTTCCTAATATCCATTCTGCAGTAACAAGAAGTACAGCGGAAGGTAAATTAGTTGGAGTAAATGCCCATGAAAAAATAACAGTTGCTGAAACTTTAAAAGCATATACTTATGGTAGTGCGTGTGCAATTAATAGAGAAAATGAACTCGGGACATTAGAGGCAGGAAAGCTAGCAGATGTCATAGTTCTGAATAAAAATATTTTATCTGAGTCAGATGTTGATATTCTAAGCACTAGTATAAAACTAACTATTATGGATGGAAAGGTTGTTCATGAAGGGTAATTCTGTAGACATAAATAGAAATGGCTGTATAATGTAAATATAACATTTGCCTTTAATATCTGATGTTCAAAGGGAAGGACGAAGTAGTATGTTGGAGACCCTGTACCTGAGGGTGGGGGGGTGATTGAAGCCTTGCGAACAGGAATAGTTCAAGTTTGCTTGGAAGGTGATAATTGTTTTTGGGCACTAAATGCATATAAAAACATCTCTTCTCCAGGCACATGATAATCAAAAAACTCTCCAGGATTTTTACAGCTTCCTATTATTTCATCTTTATAAGTTTTAAAATTATACTCGTTTAAAATAGACTTGAAATTAGATAAAAGACAGTAAGATTTAGAAGAATCAGGATAAATATTATTAATATTCTTTATTGATTTAGAACCTATTTTATAATAATTTGTAGTGCCTATAATATAAGCATCTTGAGTCAAGTAATCATTAAACTTTTCAATCAATGGATACTTGTAAAAGAAAGAAAAATTAAAAGATGAATAACAGTCAATCCACAAATCAATTGAATGCTTTTGGATAGGAAGTTCTTGTAAAGTATTAGCGACATAGATAATATTTAAGTTTGGGGAAATAGAATTTATATGGTATTTATTTGATTCGATTAATTCTTTAGATGAACCTAATATAATAATCAATGCATTCTCAAAATAAGGACTATTAACATTTTTATATAAAAAATGACTGGATGTATCGGGAATAAGTATCACCTTGTTATTTGGTTTTGTAGTTGCAATGGTTTTATCAATCCATTCATAAGCTTTTTGCATATAGGCAGACATGTGATTATTAATGTTTTTCATATCAAGAAATAGCATAAAATCAAGTTTATTTTCAACTTCCTTATATGTATCTAACATATATTGATAATAAGTCATGTTCTTTTCATCATTTATTAATAAAATGCCATTTTCGATTTTTGCATGATAATTACACGCACAATGAAGATTTCCGTAATTAATAAAACTTCCTTGAATTGTAACTTGTTCTAATGTAAAGGAATTACCGCATTTGGGACATGCTAGATATGAAATAAATGATAAAGGAATCCCTCCATTTGTCGATTGATTCGTTTTTGTCTTTTTACATTCTTTAATCTTTTCGTTAATTATCTCTAATATTTTTTTAATCTTAATTAATTCAGTTGATAATTGACTTTTTTTATTATTATATAAATTTAATAAATGTGTATACATATCCACGTCTCGATTATCGTAAAGTCTTAATATTTGTAAAAAATCTCTAATCTCATCTAATGAAAACCTCAACCCTTTTAATTCAAGAATTATTTCCATTTCAGTTAAATCATTAAGAGTAAATATATATTGAGAATTATTTTTATTAGGAATCAGAACGCCCATATCTATATAATAGCGTACAGTTGAAATAGGTATATTAAAATTTTTTGCAAATTTACCAATTTTCATTTAAGTGATCTCCTAAAAGCATCAAGTAAGGTTTGTGTTTCATTTTTTAATTGTGTATATTTAGCAGTATAACATAAAGCCAATAGAAAAAGATGATTAATAATAATCTCAATTCTATAAGTAAATAGCTAAAACATCAAGTAGGCTTTACATTTTGGGGAACTTAGGATTATTAGCCTATTGCAATTAAGTATAGTTAATAATTTAAGATAGTAGACAAATAAGAAAATTTGAAAGAATCAAATAAGTTCTTATCTTTTTCATTCAAGTTCTATTATTATATTTAAAGGAGGAGTTTGTATTATGAAAAATACAGTATCTGAAAGAATACCCGAAATATCTGGACGACTATCCTTTAGAACAAAATTGGGATATGGTGTTGCTTCCATTGCAGATGCGACCCTGTATGATTTTGTTGCATCATTTTTCTTATTCTTCTTATCAGACGTAGCAGGGATTAGTCCGGCTTTTGGAGGAACCATTATTTTCATTGCAGTTGTTTGGGATGCAATAACAGACCCCCTAATTGGTACATGGTCAGATCGCACAAAATCTAAATATGGCAAACGAAGACCATTTTTATTAGGTTCTGCAATCCCCTTAGGAATTTCAGTTGTTTTGCTTTTTACAGTTGTAGGATTTGAAGGCATGGCAAAAAATATGTACTATCTTGCAATGGCAATGATATTATGGCTATCATATACTTGCTTTAATATCCCTTACTATGCATTAGGAGCGAGTCTTACTTCTGATAATGATGAAAGAACCAGATTGTCATCCATTAGACAAGTGTTTAATTATGTAGGACTATTTTGTGCAAGTGCATTGCCATCATTTGTGATCGGATTTTTCATTGAAACAGGAAAACCGGAAGAGACGGCATGGCTTTATGCTGCAATAATTATAGGACTAATTATTACTATTACTATTCTGATTACTTGGAGAACTACAAGAGGAAAAGAAATAATAAGAGAGGAAGAAGAACATTCTAACTCGATTATAAAAGATATTATGGAAGTGTTAAGATTAAAATCATATATTTTGATTATTTTAGCATCTTTATTCTATGCAATTAGCTATGCTCTACTGACTTCAGACATTCTATTTTTCACTACTTATATTTTAGGGGTAGGAGAAATGCAAGCATCTCTGTTATTTGTAACAATAGTAATTGCGGGCATTATTTTATCAGCTTTATTAGGGCCAATAGCTGTTAAGTTTGATAAGAGAACTGTATTTATAGTTTTAGTTACTTTTTCTGCATTGGTTATGATTGCTATGAAGTTTATTGGCATTTCAACATTAAACGGTGCTATTGTTTATATGGCAATGTATAGTTTTGGATCTGCAGCTTATTGGACATTAATCTATGCACTAATATATGATGTTACCGAAGTGGATGAATTTAAATCCGGTAGACGAAGAGAAGGGGTAATTGTATCATATTATTCTTTCTTTATTAAACTAGGAGGAGCTATAGCAGCTCAGGTTGCAGGGCTTATTTTAGAGGTTAGTGGATATAATCCAGATGCTGTAGAGCAAACACCAGAAACTCTTGATGCGATTTTATCGTTACAGACATTGTATCCGGGAATTTTTATGTTGCTTTGTGCGATTATGATAATGCTTTTCCCAATTACCAGACCAAGATATCAGGCATTAACAGCAGCTTTAGAATTGAAAAGACAAGGTAAAGAATATAGTACAGAAGGATTTGAAGAATTATTATAACACTTATTTCGAGGAGGAGAATATCCTCCTCGAGTACTCGATTGGGGAGTTGAATTATGAAAGCAGATATTATTTTTAAAAATGGTTTTGTTTATACGGTTAATAAAGACAAGAGTATAGCAGAAGCTGTTGCGGTAGAAGGAAATAAAATAGTTTATGTAGGTGATAGCAAAGGAGTTGAGCCCTATATTAGTGACACGACACAGGTAATTGACTTGAGTGGTAAAATGCTATTACCAGGGTTTGTTGAGGCACACGCACATCCGTTTGTAGCAACTTGCTGGCTATCTGGCATTATTATTGATATGGCATTAAGCTATGATGAAATATTAGATACAATTAAGCAATATATAGAAGAAAACCCAGATAAAGAAGTTTACTACGGCATAGGATATGACGAAAATACAGTTAAAGGGAATGGTGGCACCAGAAAAGAAACATTGGATGCAATATGTAAGGATAAACCAATGTTAATTCAAGGTTCTGGAGGGCATGAAGGTTGGGTAAACTCAAAAGCACTAAAGATAGCAGGAATAGATAAAAATATGGCCGATCCGATTCCAGGTTTTAGTTATTACAGGCGGGATAAAGATGGAAGCCCTAATGGTGGGATTGTAGAAATGGGTGCTCTAACAGAAATAACGAATGCTATTAAACCTTTTGACATGAGTACTGCAACTGGAGTTCTTGAAGAAATATTATACGGATTTAATTCTTTAGGAATTACAACAGTAGCAGATTGCGGAATACCTGAATTTATGGGTGGATATATTTTGCCAGTAGTTGAGAAATTAGTAGATGCTGGTGAAATGACTTTCAGGACTGTAGGATGTTATATGGTTGGAGAAGAGTCTGAAACTGAAGTTGCTATAGACAAATTAAAAGAACTAAGAAAAAGACACGACAGTGACATTTTTAGAATCAACACACTTAAAATTATTAATGATGGTACTGTAGAATCTAGAAGCGCAAGTTTTTTTGAAGATTACGCTGATGGTGGAAATAGTAAGCCTTTTATGGCAGGAGAAATACTTTATAACTTATGCATTGAAGCAGCTAAAGAAGGCTTCAATATCAATATACATGGCATTGGAGATAGAGCAATCCATGAGAATCTTATGGCGGCAAAAGCTGTACGCGAGGCAGAATATAATAATGTAAGGTTTACAAATTCACATACAGAATACGTAAAAAAAGAAGATAGAGAATTATTTGGTAAATATAATGTAATAGCAAACACTTCTGGAGCTTGGCATGTGGAATATGAAGGGAATCACGTTGCATTAGGAAAAGAGCGTGCGAATGATTTGTTTGCAATGAAATCCATTATAAGTGGTGGCGGTATTGTTAGCTTAGGAAGCGACTTTCCGGTTGATGAAGTTGGAAACGAGCCGTTAAAAGGATTGGAAATGAGTGTTACTAGAAAGGCATTTGGAAAAAAAGATTATCCTGTTTTGCAGCCTGCAGAAGAAGCGCTCTCGGTAGAAGAAGCTATTGAAGCATATACAATCAATGGGGCATATCAAATTCAGATGGAAGATAAAATAGGATCTATTGAAGTAGGAAAATATGCTGACTTTGTTGTTTTAGAGAAGAATATTTTTGAAGTAGACAATCATTGTATTTTTCAAGTACCTGTTGTAATGACCATAATGAATGGTGCCATAGTATATGACGCATGCTTAATAGATAGAAAATCAGGGATGAGTCTCGCAGAGTAGTTAATCATCGAAACAAACAAAAATAATTTAGGTGAAGTAGATCAATACAGCTAACTCTTATGGATTCATCATTGCCATTGAAATTAAACAATATGATTGTAAAACTTAGTAGATTAAATTTTTTCATATTAGCAAGAGAGAGGGAGATTGTAATGAAAAAAATACTAATATTAGGTGTAGGTGCTCAGGGCTCAACAGTAGCAAAACGAATGGATGAGGAACCAAATGTAGCAGAAATAATTTGTGCAGACTATGATAAAAAAGCGGTTGATGAGCTTGTAAAAGTTCTTAAAAAGGGAAAAGGATTTCAAGTTGACGCAAAAAAGGTAGAAAACATCGTAGAAGTTGCAAAAGGTGTAGATTTAATAGTAAATGCTCTCCCAATGGAATTTGGATTTACTGTAATGGAAGCAGCTCTAACGGCTAAAACAAATTACCAAGATTTTGCTGCTTGTTATACACCAGGAGTTGATTGGGTTAAAAGTATTCAAAGGATGTATGGCGAAATCGGTGATCGTTTTAAAGCAATTGGAAAAACGGCATTAATTTCTACAGGCTCTGCTCCTGGAACCATTTGTGTTGCGTCACGTGACGCGATGCGTTATCTTGATTCTTGTGAAACAATTATGTTGTACGTATATGAAGGGGTAAAGCCAAAAAGATTTCTTCCCTTTTGGTGGTCTCCTGAAGTTGCTTACTCAGATATGCAAGATGAAGCATATTGCTTTGAAAATGGAGAGATTTGCATTACCCAACCGTTTAGTCGTCCTGTATATATGAAATTCAAAGGCATTGATAATGAAATTAAGATGATTGAACATTCTCATGATGAGCCTGTTATAATGGGGCTTAATTCGAAAGAATTTTTCAAAGGTGCTAAAAATATCTTCTTTAAATATGGTGGATTTGGTGTAGAGTTCGCTGAACCCTTATATCAAATGGGTATGCTTTCCACTAAACCAGTAGAGTTAGATGGAAACATGGTCATTCCGCGGAATTTAGCATTAAAATTAACGCCTCCTGCCCCAAAATATCAAGATGAAATAAAGAAAATCTTAGATGAGGGGTTAGAATTTGATTCAGGTGCTATGCTTGTTCAAGCAACAGGAATAAAAGACGGGAAAAAAGTAAAGGTAGAAACATATGTAAACGCTCCTGGATGTGTCGAAGCATTTGAAAAATCTGGACTTACAGGAGAAATGTATCTTACGGGTCAAGGTGGAGCTCTATTTACTAAGTTGTTCATAAACGATAAGTTTACTCAAGCAGGATTAATTTCTTCAGACATGCTAACTTTCGAGCAGGTAGATACTTATTTAGAATATGCTACAGAACTTAACATTACACTAGATACTACCGTAGATGAATTATAGAAAAAATAAAGATAAATCAGATACATATCGCATAGAACTAGAAATAATAACAATTATCTGAATAAGCTAGAGGGATAAAAAATGGTTAGTCGTAATAAACAAACATCAATGGGAACAAAGCTGGGATATTCGGTTGCAGCTTTAGGAGATGCTTGCAGCTATAGCTTTATAGGAGCGTTTTTGCTATTTTTTCTTACTTCAGTCGTTGGTATAAATCCGGTTATAGCAGGGACAATAGCAGCAATAGGCGGCATTTGGGATGCGATTTGGAGCCCTGTAATCGGATATATATCGGACAAGTCAACTTCAAGATATGGAAGAAGAAGACCTTTTCTCCTTGCAGCCTTACCCCTGGGTATTATAATAGTCATGCTCTTCAGCTATATCGATACCAGTGAAATGGTTAAGACGCTATATTATGGTGCAATGGTTATTATATTTTGGACTTTGTTCTCATCTTTTTTTGTACCATATCTGGCTTTCGGTGCTGAAATTACGGATGATTACAGTGAAAGAACTATTTTAAGAACGTATGCTTACGTCTTCAATTATCTAGGAGCTATGATTGGTATGGTTTTTCCTACATTTATTGTTAATTATTTATGCAATAGGGGAGAGACCATAGAGGTAGCATGGCAGAGTGCTTCAGCTATAGTGGGTATCTTTACCACTACAGCCATTTTAGTTACATGGTATTGTACGAAGGGTAAAGAGAAGAGCGCATATAGGGTACATACTGAAAAAAAAGATTCTTCCCAAGGCTACCAATTTTTTTATTTGATGATAAAAGAATATCGACAGATATTGAAGCTGAAGCCTATCAAGTATTTAATTGGAGGCAGTATATTTTATTTGATTGCAGGCACTATGGTTAATTCTGATCGAATGTATTTTCTGACTTACAACTTAGGGATGGAACCAGGTATAGTGTCACGAATTTACTTAATCGCCTCAGTATCAGGGATTATATTTGCACCTTTGGTAATAGCGATTAGCAAAAGTCTGGACAAAAGGAAGGCATTTATTATATGTTCAACGATATCTTCTGTAGGAATCATCATAGTCAGTGTTGCTGGGATTAGTACTTTTTGGGGCGTTATTGTGTTTTCTTTTATTTTCTCATTAGGGAGCAGCTGCTATTGGCAATTGTTTCCTGCTATGGTTTACGATGTATGTGAAGTGGATGAACTTGTTTCAGGGCAGAGAAGAGAAGGTATTATTATGTCTGTTCAATCTTTGACAGAGGCACTAGCTAGTGCGGTTGCGGTACAAATGCTGGGAATTATATTAGAGTTGTCAGATTTTAATGGTAAAGCAGTGCAGCAGACAGAATTAACTTTGGGCTGGATAAGAAATTGCTTCACAATCATCCCTGCTGTTTTTATGATAGCTGCTATAGTCATGGTTGTTAAGTATCCTGTTTCCAAGAAAAGGTACCATATGGTGCAGTTAGCGTTGCAGAAGAAAAATAGAGGAGAGGAATATGATAAAGAAGGTTTAAAAGAACTTATTTAGAGACAGTAATGCTTAGACTTGAATTACTAATACTTAGATTTGTCATTTAGTTAACTCTCCCATTCTTCTTTATAACTTCTAATGTTGTCTGATTCTTAAAGACAGACAAGCCCCTGTCCCAATTAGAGCAGTTGACGTTCATGTATAGCGCATAGACTTCAGAAAAAATAGCGGAAAAGATGACGGGTATGATAATGCTTTGATTTTTTCATAACCGATTTTCATGTTTTTACATAGAATGTATTGAATGAAGTATTAATCAATTATGAGGCTCGATGAAAACTAAGAGAGGAAGATATGATGAGTAGATTTTCAATGGACAGCACTGTGGAAGAGCTTCTTGAAGATAAAGAAGCTAGAGCTGTCTTAGAAAAGTATTTGGGTAACTTGATTTATCATCCAGCTGTAGGCATGTTCAAAAAGAAAAGACTAAGTGAAATCATTAATATGGCAAAAGGAAGAGTTAGCGATGAGCAAATCAACACCATAAAAGACGAGTTAATGCGCATCTAATTCACACCATCACCATTAATATGTTAGAACAGCCGCTCGCAATACGGGCGGCTATTTAAATGTGCCTGTTATTTGACACTTACTCAGGTTTGACAAACAAGATCTCATGTGACATACTTAATTAGTTCGGTGAATTAATTATATGAATAGATTATTTAAATATTATAATATAAATAAAGTAAAGAAAGAACGATAATGAAAGAAAATAATGAATATCAAAAAGGGCTTTTTTATATAACATCGGTATATTTCATCTGGGGAATACTTCCTGCCTATTGGAAACTGATGCAGGATGTTCATCCAATGATAATACTGTCACACAGAGTATTATGGTCTTTTATCTTTCTATCTATTATAGTGAGTACTTTTTATAGATCCGGGAATATTTTTACCCCTGTAAAAGAGAAGAAAAATATTGTACTCTTTTTATTGGCTAGTATTGCGGTGAGTATTCAGTGGGGTGCATATTTATTAGCAATAATAACAAATCATGTAATAGAGCTAAGTATGGGTTATTATATTTATCCTATAGTCGTTGTAGTGTTCAGCAAGATATTTTTTAAAGAAAAAATGAATATGTCAAAAACAATATCTCTTCTATTGGCTTTTACCGGTGTAATGATCATGATTATACAATATAAAAAGGTGCCGGTTCTTGCTTTGACCCTTGCATTTTCATTTGCATTTTATAGTGTTATTAAAAAGAAATTGAAAGTCAACGCCATAACATCGATTTTCTTTGAGATTCTATTTATGATGCCTATAGCTTTAGTATATGCTGTTTATATTGAAATATCGGGGAAAGGATATTTTATTCATCCGGATATTGAGATGATTTTGCTTTTGATGGGAGGAGGTATCGTCACTTCTGTAACATTATTACTATTTGCATCAGGTGCAAAAAGAATCCATTTTGCAACAGTTGGATTTCTTCAATATATTTCTCCTACGATTGTATTGTTTCTAGGTATATTTGTATATAAAGAAAATTTTGATTTAAGCAATATGATTTCCTTCGGTTTTATCTGGATTGCACTTATAATTTATTCACTTCCAACTGTTCTTGAAGATAGAACGATGAAATATAAAAAAGGAGCAACATAAAAATGAAAGACGTACAAGATCTCTCTGCATTATTAGCAGATTTTATAAATAGTAGCCTGCTAAATATTGTTCCTGAATTGGACAATATGCTTATTTACGAAGCGCCCGTAGTCGCTGTTGCTTCGGCGAAAGATTCTTTGTTTGCAGTATTAAAGAATGAAGATGTGGTTTCTCCAGAACATATGATGCCAGAAGACTGGCTTACTGGGGCAAAGTGCGTTATTTCATATTTTCTTCCATTTAGTGAACGGGTACGTAAATCTAATCGTGCAACTATTGACTTACCTTCGACTGAGTGGCTTTATGGAAGATTTGAAGGAGAAAAATTCAACAATGCAGTAAGAACTTTTTTAGTCAGTGAAATAGAAAAGCTAGGGGGGCATGCTGTCGCACCTCAAATAGATCCTCGTTTTGGAGTGAAGGGCTTTTCCAGCCGTTGGTCTGAACGACATGTGGCATATATTGCAGGTTTGGGTACATTCAATCTATCCAAATCTATGATAACTGAGAAGGGTTGTGCAGGAAGATTCGGAAGCGTTGTTACCGATTTGGAGCTGACCTTTACTCTTCGACCTTACACTGGGCTATATGATTATTGTAATAACTGTGGTGCATGTATTCCCCGTTGTCCTGTCGATGCTATTTGTAACGAAGGAAAGAGTCATCCACCATGTCATGTATTCCAAAATGAAATGATGGAAAAATACAAACCACGTTATGGTTGTGGAAAATGTCAGACGGGCGTACCTTGTGAACATGAAATACCTAAACCAATAATAAGGTGACAATGGGGACGGCAGACAACGAAGGCTTCAAATTAAGGACTGTGTAAATGTTCGTAAGTACTTAATGCGCCCCCGTATTAAGCACTTACAAATGTTCTAGAATTTAACCACTTGCGTTAAATATAGGGCTATAAATCAAAGCTACCCATCTGATGGGTAGCTTTGATTTATAGCTTATTTCTACTTATTCGTTTTAAACAAGAGATTGAATAATATTACTTGATCTCCTGCCTATTTAACCATTAAGCTTGGTAAATAGGTTGCAATAGCAGGGAAGAAAATCATTAAAAATGTAGAAACAATCAGCGCAATCCAGAATGGGATAACACCTTTAAACACCGTTTCCAATTTTATTTTTGTTATACCAGATGTAACAATTGCTACTACACCCACTGGTGGTGTAAGGAATCCAATAAGAAGCATTAAAATAGTTACAACGCCATACCAAATTCCACTATAACCGGCTGCAATAATAAGAGGATAGAATAACCCTGTAAAAATTATCAAAATAGCCATTGCATCCATAAAGAATCCAGCAACAAAGTAGCACAGAAAAATAGATGTCATGAGTACCAATGGAGGCAAGTCCACAAAGTAAGTACCAAGATATTGTGGAATTTTAGTAACTGATAAAAAGTTACCGAACATAACTCCGCCTATAAGAAGAATCATAAGCATAGCAACTATCTTTACAGTACCCATCAGAGCGTCATTAAATCCTTTGGGCGTAAAGCGTCTGCCTACTATACTCACCAATAGAGCTACAAAAGCACCAATGGCACCACCCTCAGTAGGTGTAAAATACCCTAAGTAAATACCACCCATACTAATAAAGAAAATCAAAGGCACTGGCCAAATCAACTTAATTGAATTCATCTTTTCTGCAAAAGTGGTTCTTACTGTCCCAGGAGCCAGTTGTGGATTAATTCTAACCACAATATATGCAGTCATAGCTAACAAAAATGCTGTTATAAGTCCGGGTAAGACACCCGCTATCAATAACTGTCCAATGGATTCCTCTGTTAGCAATCCATAAATAATCAAAACCGAGCTGGGAGGTATAAGAATTCCCAAAGTACTTCCAGAAGCGACACAACCCGCAGATAAGGAGTCATCATACTTCTGGGCACGCATTTCCGGAACTGCTACATTGGCAATGGTTGCTGTTGTTGCGATAACCGAGCCAGAAACAGCTGCAAATGCCGCACATGTAGCAATAGTTGCAATTGCAAGACCTCCACGGATATGACCAAGCCAAGCATTAAAGCCTTTAAAAAGATCACTCCCCAGACCCGTATGTCCTAATAGCATTCCCATAAGTGTAAACATTGGAATAACACTAAGTCCATAGTTGTGGGCATTATTAAAGAGATCGGTTCCTAATTTTGCAAACGCTGCGGTAGGGCTGATAATTACACCATAGCCAACTGCGCCTACTATCATCATAGAAAAACCTATAGGTACTTTTAAAAACATTAAAACAAAAAGCATTATAATTCCAATTAAACCAATCAACTCAGGACTCATCAGAAATCTCTCCTTTGAAGTTTTAGGAAGTTTAGTACGTTATTTAATAGATCCCATATCAGAACCAGAATTAGAACTCCAATGCCGATTGCACTTATATAAATCCAAGGATGCACTGGCAAACGTAGAACACTGGTTATCTGATGGGAATTGGAAATTCGAGCAGCATATTTGAGTGTGTTAATAAAAACAAGGCTAAACAATGCTATGCTCCCTAAAGTAATTATTAAATCAAGGATCTTTCTAACAATACTTGGAAATCTATCATATAAGATGTTTATTCCTATATTTTCTCCCTCAATTTGTGCGTAGGCTAAACCAAAAAAAACAATAAACACTAAACCAAAACGCGTTAATTCAAATGTCCCAGGTATAGGCATATCTAAAAAACGTCTTCCAAAGACATCTGCCACAGTTAAAAACATCATAAGAGCGGTAATAATGGCACCGATTTTTGCAATGCTCTTGGAGAGGACGTGAATAGCTTTATTAATAGTTTGCATCAAAACCACCTCCGTTGGCCAAACTAATATTAAATTTCCGCCTAAGTGCAGTCACCCTTAGGCAGAAATTAAGTTGTTTTAACTATTTATATTTCGCTGCACTATTCTTTACTAATTCATATGTTTCTTCACCGGGCAGTCCTGCTGCTTCCATATCGGCAATCCATTTGTCAACAAGGGGATCTACAAGATCATGGAACTTGGCCATCTCTTCATCAGAAAATTCAGAAAAATTAACCCCTTTATCTTTAGCAGCTTGGATAGCCCCTTCTACTTCTGAGTCATATAGCATTCCAATTTTCTCTGGGAATTGAGCTAAAAGCTCTTCCATAATCATTTGATCGGCTTCGGAAATCTTGTTCCATGAATCTTTATTCATGGTCATTACTAAAGGGGTGCTATACATATCCACTTGCACGATATCACTTGTAACTTCGTTAAGTTTAAAGGATGATAAAGCGGTAATTGCCATAAAAGTACCATCGCAGATACCACGATCCAAGGCATCATACAAATCACTTACAGGAAGTGAAACTTCAACAGCACCTAATTCCTTTATGACATCATTATAGATAGGACCTGGTGATCTTAGTTTTAGTCCACTTAATTCATCAACAGTAGAAATTGATTTCTTTAAGAATATATCACCAATGTCTGTACCGCCAAACCATAATAACTTCATGGTCTTATAGTCATGTTCCTGTAAAACATCATACATATCTTTTGCTGTCATATTGGCTTGCAAAGCGGATTCAAACATAAAAGGGAACTCAAGGAACGTTGATAGTTTAAATCGACCAGGGGTATAAGCCGGTAAAACAAAACCGATATCTATTACGCCAGACTCTACAGCATCCATAGTATCTGGAGGTGCTGCTAATCCATTACTTGGATGGATAACAATCTCAACTCTTCCTTCAGTTTTATCAAGTACTTCATTCGCAAAAGGCTCAAGGATTTGTGCATGTACTGGGTGCATAGGAGACATAAAGTGGTTTAAGTTCAAAGTAATTGTCTCGACTTGGTCGCCAGTTTCTACGCTTTCATCAGCAGTACCTGATGAGCATCCAGCCAACATGGATATAATTATCATTATGATAATTAAAATGGACATTCTGCTTTTTTCTTTTCTAAACAATTGTATTCCTCCCTTTATTTTTATTATTATTAAACTAGACAACAAAATCTGAATAATAGCTTAAATACAATCACAAATCACTATTAGTTAGCGTTCAATGATTTTACTTTTTTAAATAATTGAATAGCTATTAATTTTTTACTGACTGCGTTAATAATTTCCCCCCTTTGTAAATTAGATGGAACCAAAGCTTGCTTTTGACAGTATAAGCTTTCTGAATTGTATGAACTGTACATTGCTTTTAACACATGAAAGAGTATTGATTTAGAAAAACCACTGAATACATTCACCTAACATATTCAGTATAATATATATTGGTTATTGTGTCAATATTCAAAATATTTCGAATACATGTCAGTGGGGACCCATGTCCTGACTGGAAAGAATAATTCAAAGCTCTTATTTATGGAGTAAAGTACCTGATTTTCTTTAAATTTTTAGGAAAATATCTAAGAAGCGATTATGGATAGAAATATCGAAATTATATTTATATCGAAATTTTTTTTATCCTTATATATAATAAGAGAGCATCTCGAAAGAGATGCTCGGGGTGTTAATAAATCAACTTTTCATTTGAAAAACTTTAATAAGCCGCTTGAAGTAATTTATCGTTGCGTCTTCAATATCATATTCTCCTTCATGGAGGCACCAATCAAACACGATACCTCTAGCGGCTATAAGCATATCATTACAAATCTCTTCCGCTGACATATCTTTAATGAGTTGATTTTTTTCCTGTCCTTCTCTTATGATTTCAGATAAAAGATTAATCATATACCTGTCTTTCACGATGAAAAGCTTGTTCTTTGTATTATAGAGCTGTTTTGTAGTATCCGTTCCGTTGAATTTGCAATATTTTGCATAATAATCGAAAAATAAGATGATCTGTTCTGAGATATTTTCATTTGTTAATTTATCCCGAACTTCATTTTTAAAATAGTCATCAAATCTATCAAATACTTCAATCAAAATATCATTTTTTGAATCAAAATAATGATAGAATGCACCAACTGATACACCAGCTTTTTTACTTATATCTTCAATAGTAATATTATCAAAGCCTTTTTTTTCCATTAAATCAATAGCTATTTTATATATTTTATTTCTTGTCTTAATTGCTTGTGCTTGTCTTGAAGTTAGTTTTTGATTCAATAGCGCTCACCTTCCCAGAATTTACTTACTACTTGATAATGTATTTTATTATGATAATGTATCTCATTTGTAATGTCAAACAATTTTTTTATAATTGTAAGAAAAGACTGAATATTGCAAAAAAATTACTTTACAAAATTTAAATAATAGAATATACTGAACATATTCAGTGAATCAATACTGTCAAAATATTTAAAATCTTTTCTACTTGTCAATCAATTTTCATCTCTATCTAATACAAAAAAGGAGGTTTAAACATGAAAGAAAAATTAATTGAAATTGTCGGAAAAGAAAATTTTTCAGACAATGCAGAAATTCTTGAATCTTTTTCTAAAGATCAGAGTTTTGCAAGTCCCATGAAACCATGGTTTGTCGTTAAACCTGCCAATTCTGCACAGGTTCAGGAATTGGTAAAATGGGCGAACGAAACAAGAACACCTCTTATCCCAGTAAGCTCCGGTGCACCGCACTGCAAAGGGGATACAGTCCCAAGTGTGCCTCAATCAGTTATAGTTGATTTGAGTGGAATGAACAAAATTATTAACATAAGCCGTCAACAAAGAATGGCTGTTGTTGAGCCTGGAGTAACTTATGGGCAACTTCAAGCTGCTTTGGCAAAAGAAGGTTTAACTCTTTCCACTTCACTAGCACCAAGAGCAAACAAATCTGTATTAACAAGTGTTTTAGAAATGGAACCAAGGCTTAACTGTATACATCAGTTTAACTATACCGAGCCATTAAGATGCTGTGAGGTTACTTGGGGAGACGGAAATCAATTGTTTACCGGAGAAGCTGGTAATGGACCAAAAGATATACAAAAACAACTTGATGCTGAGAAATTCCAAGTTCTTTCCAATGGTCCAAATATGATGGACTTATTAAGAATGGTAATTCAAGCACAAGGCAGCATGGGTATTGTGACTTGGGTATCATTAAAATGTGAGCTGATTCCAAGCATTAAAAAAATGTATTTAGTACCAGCTAAAAAATCAGTTGATTTAGAAGACTTTGTTTATAAAGTTATTAGAGTAAGATATAGTGATAAACTTTATGTTATGAATAAAGCATATCTTGCTAATCTACTTGGTGAAACTTCAGAAAAAGTAGTTGAGCTAAAAAAAGAATTGCCAAATTGGGTGGCTGCTGTTGGTATATCAGGAGATAGCTTATTACCTGAACTAAAAGTAAGTAGTCAAGAGGCAGATATTGCAGAATTTGCGAAAGAATGTGGTGTACATTTTCTATCAAAAGTACCTGGAGCAACAGGAGAAGAAGTGTTATCAAAATCAATTAATCCATCAAGTGAAAAATATTGGAAACAAACTTATAAAGGTGCATTCCAAGATATTTTCTTTATTACAACTCTTGATAAAACTTCCAAATTTATTGAAGCAATGTATGAATTAGCAATTGAAGAAGGATATTCAACAGAAGATATTGGGGTGTATATACAACCTCAGCATATGGGTACATCTGTTCATTTAGAATTCAGCTTACCTTACAATCCAGAGGATTCAAAAGAGGTAAAAAAAGCTAAAGAACTCTATACTAAAGCAAGCAAAAAAATGTCACTATTAGGTGGATATTATGCAAGACCATATGATATCTGGGCTAATATTCAACTTAATAAAGATGCTCAATCATATAGCATTCAAAAGCAATTAAAAAATATTTTTGATCCTAATAACATCATGAATACAGGCAAACTTACTATAAAATAAAAATAAGATAAAGGAGGATTTGAGGATGGCATTAAACGATTTCAGACCTATGATGGAACGATGTAGTAGTTGTACTAACTGCAAATTTATTCCATTTGACAAAATAAAAAGCATGAGATTTGCAGATAACTGCCCAAGTATCGGATATTATAATTTCAATACTTATTCTGCTCGTGGGCGCTTCCAATTAGCGCAAAGTATACTTGACGGCAGAACAGATCTTAATGAAACTGTTACAGAAACGATTCATTCATGTACTTCTTGTGGTGCATGTGATGTAGCGTGTAAAGTCTGTCGATACAACCTTGAAGTACTTGATCATAATATTGAGCTAAAAGCATATGCAGTAGAAAATGGAAAAGTATTAGAAGGACAAAAACCTGTTATTGAAAACCTTAAAAAGGAACGTACTATGATTCCTGGAACAAAAAAAGCAAATCGTATAGATTGGGCGAAAGATCTAAATCTTAAGGATCTATTCAAAGAAAAAGCAGAAGTTGCTTTCTTTGCCGGCTGTAAATACAGTTATGATGAAAAACTTCAAAAAATAGCACAAAATGCAGTTAAACTACTGCAAAGTGCAGGAGTAGATTTAGGATATCTTGGTGCTGCAGATAATTGCTGTGCTGGACGTGCAAAGCAAATGGGATTCTTTGAAGAATTTGATAACAGTGCCAATAACAATATCAAAGCTTTCCAAAATGCTGGTGTAAAAACAATTGTAACGCCATGTTCAGATTGTTATCATGCTTTTAAACGCCAATATGCCAAGTTAGGATTAGATGTAGAAGTGCTTCATATAGTTGAGTACGTTGACAAATTAATCCAAGAAGGCAAAATTGAGTTAACAAAATCTGTACCTATGACAGTGACATACCACGATCCATGTCATCTGGGAAGGCTCAGTGAAGATTACACGCCATGGGAAGGTAAAGAAAAGAAAATCTTTAATCAAATTCATACTTGGGAACCAAAAAGACCAAGATATAACGGAGCTTACGGAGTTTATGATGCTCCAAGAAATATATTAGAAGCTATCCCAGGAGTAGAACTTGTTGAAATGGAAAGAATTCGTGAATACTCATGGTGTTGTGGTGCAGGTGGTGGATGTAACGAATCGAATCCTGAGTTTTCTCAATGGACTGCAGGCGAAAGAGTAACTGAAGCAAATGCAACAGGTGCAGATGCCATGATAACTGCTTGTCCATGGTGCAAGGATAACTTTTTGAATGCTGTTGATGAAAATGGTAATAAGATTGAAGTCTTAGATATCATTGAACTGGTACAGCAAGCAATGAGAGAGGAGGTCAAATAATGGCTTTATCAAGGGAAATATACCAGGCACTTGAAGATATAGTAGGAAAAAGAAATATTTCTGAGGATATAGGAGTATGTGAAACTTATAGATCGATTCCTTCTCAAAGTTCAGCACACTATGGTCCGTCAGAACATTGGACACCACTTCCACAGGCTGTAATTATGCCAGGAAGTACAGAAGAAGTCCAGAATATCGTAAGAATTTGTAATAAATATGGTATAGAGTTTAAAGCATCAACTACTTTCTGGGCAACTATGGGTTATATCGGTTCTGATTATGGGATTCAGCTTGACATGAGAAGAATGAAAAGCATTGAGATCGATGTTAAAAATATGACGGCAATTATTGAGCCATTTGCTATTGCAGCAACTGTCCAGGCAGAAACAATGAAAGTTGGATTAAATCTAAATATCCCTGGTGTAGGATGCAGTAGTTCTACTTTAGCAAGTACTGCCGGATGGGCAGGTTTTGGTCCAGCATCCATATTTATGGGAGCGAATCCAGAGAACTTGCTTGGTTCAGAATGGATTCTTCCAAATGGAGAAGTGTTAAGAACCGGTTCAATTGGTTCTGGTGATGGTTGGTTCTGTGGAGAAGGTCCTGGACCAAGTACAAGAGGAATACTTAGAGGTATTTTTGGACCTGCTGGATCAATGGGTGTCTGTACTAAAATGGCTATAAGACTTCATCCATGGCCAGGTCCTTCAGATTTCCCAACAAGAGGCACAATACCTGCCTATAAGGCTGATATGGGAGATAATTTAAAGTGTTATACCCTTTGCTTCCCTGATTGGCAATCTTGGGCACGAAGTGTACAATATTTTCATGAAAGCGATATACTTTATATAGGACATAGACAATTTAGTATGTTTGGCAGAAATTTTAAAGCAGCAATGTTACGAATAATTACAGATCCAGATAAGCAACTTGGTGACTTACCAGCTTTATTAGAAGATGAAGAAATTAAGAAACAAAATGATAGTATGAAGTTGGATTATCAAGTAGTTATTGCAGGGATGACAGAAAGAGATATGGCATATAAAGAAAAAGCACTGGATGAAATACTTTCACAAACAGGTGGCTGGAAGAACGAAATGATGCTTGAAAAAGATATGCATGATTTCGCACTATTGTATCTATTAAGATTAGGTCATAAAAATCTTAATTATGTTATGTGTGGTGCTTATGAAGGGACATTTGGTTTATCCGGTAACGTATGGAAAACAATTCAAGTGGTTGAAGATGCGGTTAAAATTAAAAGAGATTGGGAAACGAATTATGATCACATTGCTGCTACTGGTGGAGACTCTGCAATGGGTGGTACATCAGCAATTGGTGGTGGCGGCATGACCGGTTGGGAATTCTTCACTAACTTTGATGCATATGATAAAGAATCTGTTAGGGGAACATGTAAATTTATGGATGGTAATCAAGAATTCCATAATAAGCATGGTTTCGGTCCTGATTTCTGTAGATGGAATGCAGACGTAAGACATATGAATGGATATAACTATACTCAAGAAGAACATGATGAAATATTCAAAAATGCACCTCAACCTGCAGTTTATGCTTATCAATATAAAATAAGAGAAGTTGTAAATCCTAACAATTTATGTGGAAGCTACCTTAGAACATTGACACCAAGCAAAATGAAATAACTCTTTTACTACAGCCTAAACGATCTGTCATTGACAGGTCGTTTACTGTAATAAAGCGGGGGAGAAGTGCTAGAATACTAAATAAGATGAAAAAATTATTAGTAGGGTCATTTCGATGTCAATTCTATGAAGTTAAGGGGAACATAATGATGTTTAGTGAAATTTCGGAAAATGAGATTTTAAATTCTTTCAGTAATCTATTAACCTATCTTCCACATTTTTTTGAAGAGGATGTATCCTTTGCGGTTACCGACAGAGAAAAATTTCTCATACAGCAAAATGGAAAGGATCTTATTTTAAATACAAAACAGGGAGACCCTATACCTGAAGGTGGAGGCGTATTTGCAGCATTGAGGACAGGAATAGCTCAGGTTAAGAATGTCCCTAAAGAAGTATATGGTATTCCTTTCAGATCCTATGCAATACCATTGAGAGAGGGAAACAATGTTGTAGGTGTTGTTGTTCTTGCAAAAAGTTTTCAAAAAAAGAATGAGGTCATTTCTATAACACAAAACATTTCTACGGCTGTGCAGCAGATCACAGCGGCTATTAATGACCTTGTTTTTGGCGTTCAGAAGCTCAATGAGATGAACACAACTTTGTTGTGTAGCACCCAAGATACCAATGATAAAGTAAAAGGAACAGGTGAGATTATCAAGTTCATCAAAGATATAGCGGTTCAAACAAACCTTTTAGGCGTCAATGCCTCCATTGAATCGGCCAGAGCGGGTGAAAGCGGTAAGGGATTTAAAGTTGTAGCACTGGAGATCGGTAAATTATCCAATTCATCAAGTGATTCTATAAAGAAAATTGATGCTGTTTTAAACAACATAAGGTTATCTGTTAATACCATTAATGACCAGTTGTCTGAATCTACAGCTATTTTCCAAAATCAGGCTGCTGATTTGGAGGAGATAGCAGCGGCCATTCAAGAATTGAATACAACTTCACAGATGTTGGAGAAGTTATCTGAAAAGCTGTAGTATATTTGGGGACGGTGACTTTTGACACATAAGATTGGTGGTGTTTGTGCCGAAAGTCACCGTCCCCATTTGAATTCTGATAAAAAAGGAGAGAAGGATATGGTTATATTGCAGGAAATAAGTGAGTATTTACAGCAAGGAAGAGCGCCTAATGTAAAAGAACTTGTGCAGCAGGCATTGAAAGATGGGATTGAGCCAAAGGTCATTCTTGAGGAGGGTATGCTACAGGGTATGGACATTATAGGGGGTAAATTCAAGAGAAATGAGGTTTTTGTTCCTGAGGTCCTCATTGCTGCCCGAGCAATGAATGCAGGTGTAGAGATACTAAAGCCCTATTTAGTTTCATCCGGTGTTGAACCAAAGGGAACAGTTGTAATAGGAACGGTAATGGGTGATCTCCATGATATTGGAAAGAACCTCGTTAAAATAATGATTGAAGGCAAAGGTTTTAATGTTATAGATTTAGGTGTGGATGTCTCATCGGAAAAATTTGCAGAGGCTGCTATAGAGCACAATGCGGATATTGTATGCTGTTCAGCATTATTAACAACTACCATGAATGAAATGAAAAATGTAGTTGTTATGTTGGAAGAAAAAGGACTGCGGGATAAGCTGATAATAATGGTAGGGGGAGCCCCTGTCACACAGACATTTTGTGATTCTATTGGAGCAGATTGCTATACACAGGACGCAGCGTCGGCAGCAGAAGCAGCTTCAGCATTTTGTTCTTAAGGATGAGAGAAATCTGTCTTATCTTTCTATAGATAGTATTATAATGGAGGTGATTTAATGAACAAGAAAGAAAATTGGATAAGACTTATCAAAAATGACAATCCGGGTTGGATTGGTACACCTTGGGAACCTTTCAAAGGTTACTTTTTTGGCGATGTTTTCGTGTTGGGTCCCATTCAAGCCGCAGCGGGAGGAAAACGTATCGAAGACGTTCCGTACAAGGATGGCTGGGGAACAACCTGGATGTTTAAAAAAGGAGATCCGGGGGCAACTCCATACATAACTGAGGAAAATAAAGTTCTTAAGGATATAACCAAATGGAAAGAAACTGTTGTTTTCCCTGCACTGGACGGCTTTGACTGGACGACCGTCAAGGAGTTTGTGGATTTGGTCGACCGCAGTGAATATATGGTTATGCCCTTCATTCCGGGTGGACTGTTTGAACGTTCTCATTTCCTTATGGGCTTTGAAGATGCACTTTGTAACTATATGGTAGAACCTGAAATCATGTATGAGCTGACCGGAGCTATCGCCGACTGGAAGATCGGCCAGCTTGAGAGGGTGATAAAATATTTGAAGCCGGATGTCATCCACTTCCATGATGACTGGGGAGACAAGAGCAATGTGTTCCTGCCGCCTGATTTATGGCGTAAAATTATCAAGCCGCATCATAAGCGCATCGTTGACGTTGTTAAATCTAACGGTGTCTTGTTTATGCATCACTCCGATACCATCTGTGAACCGATTGTTGAGGATATGGCTGAAATAGGAATTGACATCTGGCAGGGTGCGATCCCGCAGAATGACATAGTAGCCATCCAAAAAAGGCTGAATGGACGAATGGCCATAATGGGCGGAATTGATGCCCAGGTTATCGATTGGCCCGAAGCAGATGAAGAAACCATTCGGATAGAAGTCCGCCGCTGTATTGACACCTATTGTCCTCAAGGCTGTTTTATCCCCTGTATTCCGAATATATTACCTATTTATCCGGAAGTTAGAAGGATCTATGAGGATGAGCTGATTAATTACGGTAAGGATTTCTTCAAACGCTGAATTAAAACTAGAGATAGTCGGGACAGAGAGGTTAGAGGTTTTTCAATTGATAATGGAAAATTGACAATTGAAAATTAAAGGAGTATAGAGTATGGTTTAAGAATTAGGATTTAGAATTTATGATTGAATGTAGAAATCTGCTTAGCAAATTTCATTTAAGTGTTTGAGTGTTTGGGGACGGTGACTTTTGGTACATAATCTATGTGCCAAAAGTCACCGTCCCCATTTGAGTTTTCAAACAACTGAATTTGAGAATGGAATCAATATAACCATAAGCGGGGGAATTAGTGAATTTAATAATAATTCTGCAGAGGATATGATTCATAGAGCCGATAAAAATCTCTATAGAGCTAAGGTTAATGGAAAAAATAGGTTCGAAATATGAGAACAGGACACAATAAGACTCTACTGGTAACTTCCATGTGCAATATCAAAGCTGATGACAATTAGTGTCATCAGCCTCACTTAATTCCTGATGTTCATTTTTATAAACCCTATATTAAATAAACTTGCTATTCTATAATCTGATTAATATTGCTAATGAAAATAGATAGTAAGGATGGATCAAAGCTTTCCCTTTGATTAATCATAATGGTTAGAGCCTCGTCTACTGAATGAGCTGTACGATAGGGTCGATCTTCTGTAAGGGCTGAGAACACATCACATATTGATATGATTCTTGACATAATAGGAATCTCTTCTCCTTTTAAACCCAAAGGGTATCCTGATCCATCAAATTTTTCATGATGCAACTGAGCAGATACAACAACTTCATTTGGGAATGCCTTAGACCTTAAAATATTATACCCATAAAATGTATGCCTTTTCATCTTCGAGAACTCTTCACTGGTTAATATGCTAGGCTTTTCTAAAATTGCTTTATCAATCTTTGTCTTTCCAATATCATGAAATATACCTGCATTAATCATCAATTCTTCGTCAATCTTATGTGATATTTTTTTTATAAAATTTTTACTATAGATACCTACATTCGTGCAGTGTTTAAATAGAATAGTATCTAATTCAAAACATTTTTTAAAATCTGTTAAAACTTCATGTTTATTGGTTTGAAACTCAACATAACACGCTAATGATTGCATGAAGACACCTCCAAATCATATGATACTCAATTATGCTCTTTATTCTAGGTCCGCTGAAAGATTTAAGTCTATTAACTCATCTTGTGATAAAAGATGACCACTATCTAAGAGCATAATAATCGTATCTTCAATTCTAGCGATGCCTTGAACATATCTGCCTTTAAAGTCTTGATTAAATCTTGGTGGCTCTGAGATGCTTTCATCATATATTGTCATTACTTCGTCTACACGGTCTACGATGAGTCCTACCAGAGTGTCTTTTACATCGACTACAATGGTACAAGTTCGTTCATCATATTCGACCTTTTCTTTATTAAATCTTGTTCTAACGTCTATTGTAGGTATGATCCTTCCTCTTAAGTTAATCACACCATTTACATAATCGGGCTGCTGGGGAAGCTGTGTAATCTTTTGTATGCCGATAATCTCTATAACACTTGATATATCTATGCCATAATGTTCTTCGTCAAGAATAAAAGTCAAGTACTGCGTCATGGGTTTCACCTCGCTTGATTTGTTTATAGTTCATGGATTATTATAAGATAGAGAGGCAGGTACTTAAAACCTGCTCTCTCATTTCTAAATACCGGTACTAAACATGTCTATTGTTAGTTTCCCTTAGTATTTCCCGAAGCTATCATCGTCTAATAATATTTCAAGGTCATCTTTATTGCTTTTGGGCTTTTCTAGCTTTTTTGCACTTGATGTCCCTACCGGTAGCCTTTTAACCGTGGTGTTTTTAAGCTTGAATTCTTGAATTAAGCCTTTCAGTACCTGTGCTTGTCCTGCCATTTCTTCACTGGCGGAAGCACTCTCTTCAGCAGTGGCTGTATTGCTTTGGGTCACATCTGAAACCTGTTCAATACCTCGATTTATTTCGCTTATTGCATTGGCTTGTTCATTGGATGCATTTGCAATCATGCCTACAATTTCTACAGCATTTGTAACACCAGATACAATCTGACTTAAAGCTTCTGCTGTATCATTAGCCATCTTGTAGCCTTCTTCTACTTTGTCTATGGAGTTATCTATTAAGTCCGTTGTCTCTTTTGCTGCTTTTGCACTTCTTGCTGCTAGGTTTCTGACTTCTTCTGCTACGACTGCAAAGCCTTTTCCATGCTCCCCGGCTCTTGCTGCCTCAACTGCAGCATTCAGTGCTAGTATATTGGTTTGGAAGGCGATTTCATCTATGACCTTAATAATATTTGAAATGCTTTTTGAGGATTCTTTGATTTCATTCATTGCTTTTAGCATTTCTGCCATTTGTGTATTACCATTTTGTGCATCTGTTTTTGCTTTAATGGATAGTTCATTTGCTTTATTAGCATTAACTGCATTTTCTTTGGTTTGTTCTGCTACTTGGGTAATGCTGGCGCTGATTTCTTCTACAGATCCCGCTTGCTCTGAAGACCCTTGTGATAAGCCTTGGCTAGATGATGCAACTTGATCTGCTCCTGTCTCTACTTGCTCTGCCGAAGCATTGATTTCTGAAAGCACATTACTTAATTGTTGTATGATAAAGTTTATGGATTCTTTTAACGTTATAAAATCACCAAGATATTCTCTGTCTATACCAATTGACAGATCTTTCTCTGCAATCTGTGAAAGAACCTCAGATAGTTCATTAATATAAGATTTTATTGTTTTTACACTTAAGTCCAAACTGTTGTTAATTACTTTAAAGCTTTCTCTTACCTCTTTAGTATCGGAATCCGCGTCTTCTACATAAGTATCAATATCAAGATTACCTTTTGCTAATTTCTCAAGTGCTACAATAAGTTTTTTTACTTCCTTGTTTTGGTATTCTGCTTGTTTTTGTGATTTCTTTTGGGCTTGTTTTATTTCTGACTGATCCATAAGCATTTCCATAATGCCTATTACCTTATCATCCATATCTTTATATGGAACTGTCTTTATTAGAAGCTCGACGGGTCCTGCTGTTGCCTCTTTCTCAGATATTATGCTTTGGCTAAAAGAAATTCTTCCAGGACATTCATCATTATCACACACATTTGAACATAATAAGTCATAACACTTTTGGCCAATCATATTCTCTTTTTTCATATTGACTACTTTGGTGGCCATATCATTTGCATATTTAAGCACATACTCATTATCCATAAAAACGACAGGAGTTGGTATTGAATCAATATGCCCTACTAAAGTATTAATAATCCCATTGGTTCCCTCTATCAATTGACTGAAAACACCTTCAAAATTCTGTGAATTACCTCTGTTTTCCAAATTACCTTCAATAGCCGAATTTGCCAAAACTTTCGACTCTTCCACCAATTCTCTTAACTCTTTCACTACTTTTTTCATGCTTTGTGCTAATATATCTTTATCTGATTTCTCAATAATCTCATTAGATAAATCTCCAGAGGCTATTTTTTCAATAGCATTTGCCTTTTCTCTTATGTTTTGACTTAAATCAATAAACAACTTAGAAAGCAAGCCTATTTCATTATTAGAATCTTTATATTTATTTAATTCTACGGTTTCCGCTACATCTCCAATTGCAAGCTTTTGAGATGCATTAGACATTGCCTTCAGTGGATTAATGAGCTTCTTTTGAAATAAAAATGAAAAAGCAATAATAAATAAAATAATAGAAACTATAAACACACTAAAATATATTATAAATACCTTCTGAACTTCAGCTATCGCTTCTTTTTCTGGCATAACAGTTACCAATGATAAACCAGTGTTACCAATTGGCGTATAAACCATATAATTCATTTTTCCATTTTCATTTACTTTGGCTATATCTGTATTTCTGTTTTTTAATAAATCAGCTCCAAAATCGCTAATGGATTTGTTATTATCTTCTGAAATTTTTACAGTTAAGTTTTTTTCACTATCCTTTGATGCCCAGTAATAGCCTTGCTGGGTGACTATAAAGGCGTTACCTGTTTTCCCGATTTTAATGTTTTCTACATAATTCTGTAACTCCTCTAGTCCAATATCATATGTTGTAACCCCTATTGGTTGTCCATCTTTTTTAATGGGACTCGCTACCGTCATCATGGTAATACCCGAGACTGAATCAAAAAACGGTTCATTAAACACCACATTCTCTGCTGAATTTAATGGTACCTTATACCAGTCTTGCTGAAAATAATCATATTCTGAATTTGAATAATCCCAAGTTAAGACAGGGTTGCTTTGATCATCTTTATAAAGATAAGGTCCAAAATACTTAGAAGTACTATCAAAATAAAAGGGTTCCATCCAAAAACCTGCTCCGAAAATCATATCTTCTTTTGAGATGTTCGTAGCGATAAAGCTAAGTAGCATATCCATATTGACATCTTCCATAGTTGCAATAATATCTGCTAAATGAATACTACTCTTTGCAACACCATTAAAGTTTGAATCGAGATATGCTGCCTCTTTTTCAGCTTGAATCATCAAATTCTCCTCAACAGAGTCATAGGTAATTTTACTAAAAGAAATGAAACTAAAGCCTGCCTGAAATGTAAAAATAATCACTGTTATTAAAACAGTAACGGCAATAAAAAATGTTCTTATACTTTTCATCTTTTCTCCTTTTCTATTATAACATTAACGATTGAAAAATTAATGTTATAATACCTTCTATAGATATAGTCTCCACTTTCCATATTATAGAATTATTTTTTATTACATAACAATAGAGTGGCATGAATTGTCCTGAAAAAGGAATGAATTTTTTGTAATAAAAAAGCAGCCTTCAAAGGCTGCAAAATTTCCAATTAAGTTAGTCTAAAACAACAAATTTACTCGTTCTTTATAAGTACATCCAATTAGTGCGGTCTTATCATATTTTTCAAAGTGTATTTCCATTAATCCTTTGTTGTTTTGAACTTTCATTACGTAATTCGTATTAATAAAATATGAACGATGTGATTGTATGAAGTTCTCTTTACTTTTTATCATGGATAATATTTCTTTTAAGGTAGTCCGCTTCATATTATATATTCCATGTATGGTATGTATCATATTATCCTTACCAATCGATTCAACAAACATAATATCATCTAAATAAATCTTCATTTTAATGCCTGCTTGTTTAATAACTAGAAAATCTCTTTTTTGATTTTTTACATATGGGCTTGCAAGAAGGTTCTGTGTAACTTTTTTAATTTCCTTTTCATTATAGGGCTTATATAAAAAATCATAGCAATGAATCGTTTTAAATGCTTCTAAAGCAAAATGATGATATGAAGAAATAAATACTATACTAGTAAATTCATATTCCTTTTTTTCTCGTATTTTTTTAGAAAAGTTCATGCCAGATCCATCAGAAAGTTCTATATCAATATAAAATAATTCAATCTGACATTCCGAAGATATTCTTAATGCTTCTTTAATGGTATCTGCTGTTTTTATATTAAAGCTGCTATTTATGGCTTTAATAATTTTAACCAACTGATTTCTTTGTAGTAAATCATCTTCTAATAATAATACATTCATTATTAAGCTCCTACTCCACCATTATTCAATAAGATTTCGAAAACGGTATAATTATTATCATAATTAACCACTATTTCTCCTTTAATCTGTCTGATAATTGCTCTTACATTGTATAAACCATATCCTCTTTCATATCCCTTGGTTGAATAACCACATTCAAAAATACTCTGAAGACTTTTAGGGTCTAGCTTTGGCCCATTATTTTTTATCCTTATATAATAATTATCATTTTCTACTCCCAATTGTAATACAACTATTCTATTTGAATCTTTAAGGCATACGGCCTCAAATGCGTTATCTATAAGGTTTCCTAACACCTCAACAATTTGGTGGTCTTTTAATGGCAAAATTAAAACTCCCGAAATGTTACATGAAAAATCTATTAACCTTTCATTAGCTTCACATATTTTACTATATATTAATCCCGCCAATACTTTATTTTCTAATTCAAGAAGAAAGCATAAATCAGATGAATTATTAATTTCGTCTATGTATTGTTCAATCTTTATGTCTTTATTATCCTTTACCATAGCTGTAATTACATTTAAATGGTTTCTAAACTCATGCTGTTTTATTTTTGTTTCATTTACCATTCTTGATATTATAGGGTAATACTGTCTGTAAGTTTGTATTAATTTTTTTTGTTCTATTATTTCAACGCTTTTATTAAGCAAAATAAAGTTGAACAAAAAAAACAACCAAATAAAAACTAAAAACAGGTATAAATGTTTATAGGAAACATCGGGAATTGTCTCACCGATTTTCTGTATTATTAGAATAGGAAACAAAATATAAACAGTAGATATTGGTGTATATTCTATGGCTATTCGATAACTATTAATAAGCTTTGATACGTATTTTACTCTTGTGCATAAAAATACAAAAATAAATACGCTAATATTTATTATTATCATGTTTTCAAGTTTGCTAACAATACTTAAGTATATTAAATATTCAGGATATAATATTTTTAAAATTATTACTTGTATGGACTGAATAAAATATAAAATACTAAACAGCGTGAAAATATCAAAAAATGTTTCCTTAAATGATTTCCCGAAAGAAAACTTAGCAGCTAGATAAATAATAAGATAAGCAATATAACGTTCATTATTTCCCTCTAATTTAATTACTTGGAGAAACAAACAAATAGTGATACTAACTGACAATATAAATATTGCTGAAGAAATAATATGTCTCTCTTTAGAATACAAATCTATACTTCTATATAGAATTGTAATAAGCGACATTTGAATAAGCGCCGTAACAAAATTGATAATTGGTTCGTTCATTCTTAATTCACCATAAGTATTATTCCACTAAATTGTTGACTCAAATTGAAATATTACCAAAATACAGAGAGAAAAGCAACAATTTTCTAGATAAAATTACAAATATTGATAAAATTTAAACATAAAAAAATATACGCAATGGGGATTCTAGTATTAAAAGGGAAGATATGATGTCCTCACAGAAAGGGCTTTAAGGATGCTAAATATATTAGAGACACAGAGTATCGCCTCAGACCTTGAAAAATTTACCGATAAATCTCTGATTGCAACTTATGCGATGGAAAGTATCGCAGCACTTGTAAAAGAAGGATCATAATCGGAAACGGAGAAGGTATCAATCCTCTAGGTAAAATCGCTATCTGCTTTTAGTTTTTAAATAGATGCAATAAAAGTAAGTATGAAATAACGCACACACTTGTAAACAAAAAAACTGTCCCTTTTGTTTAATGACAATTTATTGCCAATTCTTAAAATTAGTATTATTATAATAATATATATGTTTTTCTTTCAGTTGATCAAGAGGTGATTATATGGCACTTTCAATTGGATTATCTGGCTATGACCGGTCCAATGATTATCAATTGCGCAATACCAATAATGTTACTCAATCCACGAGTAAACCGGAAATTATAAATACACGTAATCTTTTAGCAGAAAATCCCAATAGCAAAGTATACATAGGATCATTTGGAGATAAAATCGAAATCGGCGAGCAAGCACGACAAATGAACTCGGCAAGAACAAAGGGTATCAGCAAAGTTGAGAATGAAACAGAGTGCCAAGCATGTGCTAACCGAAAATATGTAGATGGTTCCAATGACCCTGGTGTATCATTTAAAGCACCGGGACATATATCTCCTGAGGCTTCAGCATCTACGGTCATGGCCCATGAAAGGGAGCATGTCAGCAATCGAAGGGCAAGTGCTCAGACAGAAGGAAAAAAAGTTATCAGCCAAAGCGTTCAGATATTTACTGATATCTGTTCTGAGTGCGGGAAAGCTTATGTTTCAGGAGGAAGAACCAGAACGGTTACTGCAACAAATTCACAAGCCAGTAATCAACAGATTGGCAGTAAACTCGATAAATTTGTCTAAAGTTAATAAAAGGGTCGAAAAAGATAAATGATTTAGATTTATTAGAAATTTTAAACAGTCGCTCGCTAAACGGGCGGCTGTTTAAGTTAATAGGCTTTTTTACTATCTTTCCATTCCTGTGTAAGTCTTAATGTCTCTCCAAATCTTTGGAAATGTACGACCTCTCTTCAAAATTGCATTTTATAATTTTACTAAAACTAAAGCTATATAGCATTGACAATTTATTTCTTATAACATATAATAAAATAAATATTTTATATGTTATAAGAATGGAGGTGTGAAATGATAATAATAAGGAAAAATGATAGTGCAACCAGCTTATTGCTATTCATTTTTAATAATTACCTTACCCACTACAATAGAGATGCACTTAAGTTATCTAGCCTATTAGAGATTATGAAAGCTTTTGGTAAAAGTGAAACTGCGACAAGGATGTCGCTATCTAGAACGGTTAAAGCAGGCATACTTTTTAATGAGAATATAAGTAATGAGATACATTATAGACTTTCACCAGTTGGGAAAAAGTCAATCAGTGTATGGAATGAAGGGATAAGACAGTTCTGGAAAAGATACGATCTCAGAATTAAGCCCTGGGATAATAGATGGTACTTAGTCAATTTAGAGTTCTTTGATAAATACAAAGATAACAGACCTGTCATTTTACAAAGATTAAAACATTTAGGATTCGGCATTTTAAGCACAAATACTTGGATTTCCCCTTATTATCAGTCAGAAGAAATAAAAAAGTTATTAATGGACTTTGATATGGAAAAAGGAGCCGTTGAAATGTATGGGGAGATGAATATTCATCAAGATATTAACACTTTCTTAAAAGATATTTTCCACTTAAAAGAGCATGAAAAGTCTTATGAAAATTTTATTAAAGTATTTGATGAAAAGTTTACAACTACTAAGCAAATATACCATGAAAAATGGTTTATTGATGGAGGCCATTCTCTGCCAATACTACATTCTCTAGGCTGGCAATTCTTTCATATAGCTACCGAAGATGCATCGCTACCAATAGAGCTATATTCTGATTGGATAGGCATTGAAGCTGCTCAATTAATGATTGAATTTAGGCAAATTCTTTTAGAAGTAACCATTAAATATCTTGGTAAATTTGAGGAAACAAGATTATAACTAAAGTGAAAACAGGAGGATTAAATAAATGAATTCAAAATCAATTTTAAATTATCTAGAAATGATAGCAAATAGTAATTTGATGGTTAACACATTTATGCATGCTGTAGCCTTGGCTGCAATATTTGCACTATTTCTTATATCTAACAACATATTAAAACGAGTTGTTTTTCAAACATCCGTAAGTATTTTATTCTTATCTGTCACAATCAATGCTCTTGTGTATGGGAATCCTTTTCATGTGATTACATTCGGCATATTAGCATTAATTACCTTAGTAAACCTTTTTATGTATAAAAGGGATTTGCAAATAACCAATAGGAAATGGAATATTATTATTTCTTGTTTCTTTATTTTCATGGGATTTTGGTACCCGGAATTTGTAAACAAAAATGGGATAGAGCTTTTAATTGCTTCACCTCTTGGAGTCATTCCATGCCCTACAATGTTGACAACATTAGGTCTATTGACACTTGTATCTCCAAGTATCAATAGAATTCAGTATACTATTACACTGGTATTTGGTCTTATATATGGGATTATTGGTGTGTTTGTCTTTAATGTATACCTTGATATTACCCTGTTGGTTTTAGTTTTTTATAGTGGAATGAATTATTTTTATGGAATGAAAAGAATGACTGAGATAAAAAAAGATTAAAATAATCTATTTAAGTATCTAGTTCTTACATAAGGATGTTGGTGAGGGTTAAGTGAGTGAAGTAGTATTTGACTTTATAAATATATTAATACCATTAACTGCAATTACAATACTCTATAATAACTTGAATTTGTTTCCAAAAGGAAGGCACTTTTCTTATAGTATTCTATATGTATTGATTACTGATATGGTATTACTGTGTATAGGATTTTTGATTTTACCTAAAGCCGTTCATATGATTCTGAAAAGTTTTATTGTTTTTTTTATGACTCAAAAAATGTTTGGGAAATCTTTTATCGATACATTTTGGGATTTATTTATAATATTGATTATGATTTTTATTATTAAAACTACTGAAATTGCCATCGTGAAGCCTATATTTGTAAAACACATAACATTTATAGATAATGACTACTATGTTAATATTGCAATGAATGTACTATTATTAATTATTGCTTTTTTTGTATCCAGATACAAATCATTTATAAATGTTATATTAAAGTACAGATTAACCCTTGAAAGGATGCCCCTTTCATTGTTATACATTTCTATTCCGCTTGTGATAATTATATTTATAACTAACACTATACCAAATAAATATTCAAATCATTTGTTTGTTTTTTTATGCTGCACATGGATTTTTTTTACTTTAAATATAATAGTGCTTCAAAAAAGTATAAATCAAATAATTGAACAAAAAAAAATAATTGAAACATACCAGCAATACCATCCAATAATCTCGACCATGGTGCAAGAAACTAAAAGAAAGCAGCATGATTATCAGAATCATTTAAATGTCATTAATATTATGTTAAAAGAATCTAATGGGAATAGTGATACAGTTAAGAAATATCTAGAAAGCATTCAAAAATATTCAGATCATTCCTTTTTACTTGAGCTCGAAAACAAAGTATTGTCTGGTTTAATATATAGTAAACTTTGCAATGCCAAGACTAAAACAATTAGCTTTTCATGTAATATTGAAGAGGTTGAGCATTTACCAATAAAAGATTATCAATTAGTTGAAATATTAGGTAATATAATTGATAATGCGTTCGAAGCAGTCAGCTTGAAAGAAGACATATATAAGAAGGTTTTACTTGAAATGGGTTCTGAAGATAATGGATTTTTAATACGTATAAAAAATAATGGACCAAAGATTGACCCGCAAGATATATCTAAAATATTTGATTATGGGTATACCACAAAAGGTAAAGATAGAGGTTTAGGACTATATAATGTCAAAATGATAGTTAGGGAAATGAAAGGGGATATTAGCGTATATTTTGATGAAGATTATACTGTTTTCGAAATATTATTTCAAGTATAAATGGTAGAGATTTATAAAAGAATTTATATGCAAAAAAAGATGAATGAAAAGGAAAAAGTGAACGAAGTCGTTATAAAACAAAGTAACATTAAGCAATTTGGCCTTTTAATACTTGAGGTAATAATGGCTATTTTATCATTAGCTTTTACAATATTTGGTGATTTAATTGTAAAACTTATAGGAGGTAGAAGATTTATCACATGCAATTGATAAATTTATTAAATAGGTGGGGGTTTAATCTTTTGAAAGAAAACAAAATCGCTATTCTTTGGGCAGTTATGGCAGCTGTCCTATATGCTATCAGTTCACCAATTAGCAAAATTCTATTAAATAAAATTCCTCCTACTATGATGGCAGCACTTTTATATCTTGGTGCAGGTATTGGAATGTCAGTAATAGGTTTGATTCGCTATAAAACAGGAAATTTTAAAGAAGAGATGAGAATAACAAAAAAGGAAATGCCTTTTACACTAGCTATGGTTATTTTAGATATTCTAGCTCCTATTTTTCTTATGATAGGGTTGACAAAGACTACTCCTGCAAATGTTTCGCTTCTTAACAATTTTGAAATTGTTGCGACTTCATTAATAGCACTTTTCATCTTCAAGGAAAGCATAAATAATAGGCTATGGATATCAATTAGTTTAATTACAGTTGCTAGTATTATTCTTTCGGTAGAAGATATTGATATTGGTAGTTTCTCTTTTTCTTGCGGATCAGTTTTTGTTTTACTTGCTTCTATTTGTTGGGGATTTGAAAATAATTGTACTAGAATGTTATCTGTTAAAGACCCATTGCAAGTTGTAATCATTAAAGGATTTGGTTCGGGTATAGGATCTTTATTAATTTCTTTTGTACTTAAAGAGACTGCTACAAATTTCGTTTATATAATTGCTGCTCTTTTACTTGGATTTGTTGCTTATGGTTTAAGCATTTTTCTGTATGTTTACGCTCAGCGTTATCTTGGAGCTGCCAAAACAAGTGCATATTATGCAATTGCGCCATTCATTGGAGCAGGAATATCACTATCACTTTTTCGACAACTTCCTACTATTTCATTTGTTTTAGCATTATTAGTTATGATAGTTGGAACTTATTTTGCTTCTGCTGAAAGGAAAGAAGATTTATCAAATAGTCCTATTAACCAGTGAACTGAAACAAAAGGTCTTATACTCAATAAAAATCTAGGTTTATATTTTCAAGGAGGCTCTGCATGGATTTTGGGACATAAAATAGCCGCCCGCTAAACGGGCGGTTGTAAAACTAATAGGCTTTCTTACTATCTTTCCATTCCTGTGCAATTCTTAATGTCTCTCCAAATCTTTGGAAATGTACGACTTCTCTTTCTCTTAGGAATTTTAATACATCCCTGACGCCGGGGTCATCTGCTAATTGGATGAGATGCTCATAAGTGATTCTTGCTTTTTGCTCTGCAGCCATATCTTCGTATAGGTCAGCAATGATATCCCCTTTGGTTTGGATATAAGCAGCAACCCATGGATTTCCAGTTCCATCTACATAAAATGGATTGCAGCCATGATCAACATAGTGAGGATCTAAACCTGCTTTTTTCATTTGTTCTGTTGTTGCCCCTTGGATAAGTTGCCAAAAAAGTGATCCGACAATTTCCATATGAGCGAGCTCTTCTGTACCGATATCCGTCAGAGTTCCTTTAGCTTCGTTGATCGGCATGGAAAACCTTTGAGTTAGGTATCGAAGGGAGGCGGCAAGCTCTCCATCAGGTCCACCATATTGTGTGATAATGGTTTTTGCCATAGCTGGATCAGGACCGGATACTCGTACTGGATATTGTAATTTTTTTTCATATTCCCACATTCATTTTTCCTCCCTTACCACTTAATTTCCCAAGGCCATGGGCTATTAATATATTTCCAGCAGCGATAAGCACTGCCGCTTGATGTTAACGGACCATATTGATATTCATATTGCTGGATCAGACCCTTCAACTGATTGCTGAGCATATTGTGGTGCATGAGTGCTCTTTGATCAAAAGGATGCGTATCTAGGTATAAAGTGGTTTCTGTTACACCAAATTCTACCTTCATGATTTGGTATAGCAATGCTTTTTGCATATCCTCTTTACCCAGCAAATTTTCTTCTTTTCCTTTTTCGATATATCCCTCGTTATTCATAATCACAACACACCCTTTCATCAGGAAGTAGCATGGCATCATAAGGGCTATATAAATCTGGATAAATGGTTCCTTTGTGATACCCTTCTGCAAGGTCATAAGTGAGATGGTTCATTTGAAATGGCACATACGCCCGCGCTAATCGAGGATTTATAGGCATAAAAGGAACAAATCGCATAGCAGGACATGATGTATCGTTATTATTCAATTATTAAAACCTCCTTGAGTTTAAAATAAAGGTTAGATTTTTCAAAAGATTATTTCCTTTATTACATACTATTTTCCAATAGAGAGAAATGTTAAAGGTGAATGAAAAATTGACAGTAAATAACACTATGATATATGATTAAGTTTAATAGAGGTGATTGCAAAGGAGAGATAAGGATGGAAAAGATATATAAAAGAAATAAACTCACTATGAGTCAAGTCATGCTTCCTAACCAAGCCAATGTTGCAGGAAATGTGCATGGGGGAGAAATTATGAAACTAATGGATTCAACTGCAGGGGCTGTGGGAATAAAATATTCGCGAAGCAATGTGGTGACTGCCAGGGTAGATGAGCTGGAATTTCATTCTCCCATTTTTGTAGGCGCCATGATAACTTGTACAGGTACCATTGCTTATGTGGGAAAGACATCTATGGAAGTAGTGGTAACAGTTGATGTAGAAGATTTGGAATCTGATGCACCTCCTAAAAGAGCTCTAAGTGCTTATTTCACTATGGTAGCATTGGATAAAATGGGAAAACCAAAACGGCTTCCAGAGTTGATAAGTGAAACAGAGGAAGAAGAGCGGCTTTTCCAAGAAGGTAAAAAAAGACACGAATTTTACAAAACAAAAAAAAGATGATGACTCATCTTTTTTTTAAAAAATAATAGTTTATTAATGATGGTTGTTCTTGCTGTTATGGTTTCTTGTGTCTTCCCTTGAAATCGTGTTTTCTATTTCATTCTTAAATAAATCCTCGCTATAATTATCAGTATTTTCTACAACTCCAGATATGCTTTCATCGTACATGTTGTTATCATACCAGTCTAAAGCACGTTGGTCATAATCGGTTTTATTATATCTTGCCACAGCCTGCCAAGAATCTTCACCATCAAATCCGTTGTATTCAGTATTATCTCTAAAGGTTCTCTTAAATGGGGTGCCTAATACTTCCTCTTCTACGGGTCGGGTTTTCGTAAGTTCATCTAAAGTTAATCCCTTGTTTTCACAATCCATACATTCAATAGCTGTTGGTAGTATTTCCAATCTGTCTTCTGCGATATCTTTTCCACAGGAAATGCATTTACCGTATTTGCCATTATTAATTCTTTCCAATGCTTTGTCAACTTCTTTAATGTACATTAATTCATTGTTTTTTAGATTAAAATTCATTTCCATCTGAAAAGTTTCTGATCCTACATCTGCAGGATGGTTGTCATAGGATGATAGTTCATCAAAATATTCTTGCATAGAATCATTGGGTTCCATTTCTTCCATTAGTTCTAAAGTTGTTACTAATTCATCTTTTTCATTTAATAACAATTGCCTAAAATGTTTCAATTTTTTATTATCCAATTGATTACCTCCTCGCTAAAAAAAACTAAGGGATATAAGATATATTTTTCTCTATTATTTATTATTTATCCCAAAAGAGATAAAACAAAAAAAGGCGGATGGCCGCCTTTTTGATTTATAGATCTTGAATAAAATCATCACCAATTCTTAGTTTTTATTATCTGTTATGTGTTCTTGGTTTTCCATATTATTAATATGCCTTTTTATCTTTTTGGTAGTGGTTTTAATAAACTCTTCCTTACGGATACTGAAATTTCGGACTCTTTTATACAATGGCATACGATCATTTAGGTCTCTAATAATATTTTTGAGAATTTCCTGAAGGTCTTTTTCTTCAACATTTTCTCCAAATTCATCAAAAATGACATCGTAAGCGGGTCTTAATTGAGCACTTACAAGGGTTTCACCAGTTCTTTCATCTAAAACGCCACTTACAAGGCTTTCTTCAATATATTGGCTTTTATTCAGATACAATTCGACTTCTTCGGGGTATATATTTTTTCCATTTTTTGTAACAATAACATTTTTCTTTCTGCCAGTAATAAAGAAACAATATTCTTCATCCATATACCCTAAGTCGCCAGTATGAAACCATCCATCTTTAAGTACTTTGTCGGTACTTATTTTATCCTCAAAGTAACCAAGCATAACGTTTGGTCCTTTACAAATGATTTCCCCTATTCCATCTTTGTCAACATCTATTAGTTTCACTTCAACGTTAGGAATTGCCATACCTATAGATCCGACTTTTCTAAATGTGTCAGGCGTTCCTGTTACAAGGGGAGCGCATTCCGTAAGTCCATAGCCTTGAACCAGTTTTATGCCAAAATCTTCAAATCCCTGAATAACTGTAGGGTCTATGGCTGCTGCTCCTGAAACCAACAATCTGAGCCTTCCACCGAATTTTGCATGTATTTGTTTGAATAGTATTCTCGATAAATCGATACCAGTTTTTTTAAGAACATTATTTATTTTGATGATTTTTTCAAGGGTTTCTTTTTTACCAGATTTTTTTGCTTGCTTCCATATTTTCCAATATATATTTTCAAAAATAAGAGGGACCCCTATAAGTAAAGTGGGTCGTGCTTCAATAATATTTTTTGGAATATGTTTTAAACCCTCTGAGAAAGCAACAGAAGCACCGCAATAAATGGGCAACATCATCCCTAAAGTACATTCAAAAGTATGATGGATGGGTAGAATAGATAGAGTACGGTCTATTTCAGTTATCTTCACAATGCTACAAGTTGACATAATAACAGAGCATATGTTTCGATGGCAGAGCATGACACCTTTTGCTAAATCAGTAGTTCCAGAGGTAAAAAGTATGATTTTAATTTCCTCAGGATCAATTTCAGCATCTAAATAGTGGGTATCGCCTTTCTCGAGTAACGCCTTGCCATTCTCAATGATCTGAGATAAAGCAAGTTCGCCTTCAGAATTACAAGGGTCCATGTTGATTTTCAAAGGGATGTCCGCATCTTTGAATATTTCACCATAACTGTTAGAATAGATGATTGCATCTATTTCAGCACGATCAATAAGATTTAAAAGATCTTCTTTTGGAAGTTCTTTGTCAAGAGGAATGACTGTGCCTACACCATTGACTACAGCAAGATAGGCAACAATCCAATCATATCTGTTCTCGCCGATGATAGCAATTTTACCTTTTGAAAGATTCATGTTTAAGAGCGCTGTTCCCAAAGCATCCACTTCTTTTTTTAATTGAGGATACGTTATAGGGACATATTCTTCGCATTTTGGACCCTTTACAAGAAAAGCTGTGTTGTTTTTATACAGTTGAGCACTGGTGTTAAGCATTTCTTTTAAGTCTCGAATTTCTCTTCTTTCGTAAAATGGTATTTTATTTTTCATCATTCGCCCATTCCCTTTTCTTATTATTATTTTTATTATATAACCATAAAAAAGAAAATACAAATATTATTCTTGGGCATCCGACATATACTTTATATATCCATCAGGTTTTCAGTTGGTCCTTCATATGATATAATTCTTTTGTATTCGACAAACAGAGTGCTTAGATTTGAAATAAAAAACTACTTAAAGGAGTGCAAACTGTGAAATATAATTCAAGTAAAGGGTTTAAAAAATTTGCAATAATACTCTCTATTTTTTTTGGCATCATTTTGCTTTATTACTTTTTAGGGCCTAAATTACCTTTTGTAAAGGAGTATGTTTCCAACAAAGATTACGTTGCTGTCTTACATGTGGAAGGAACTATTATGAAAGGTGGCTCCGGAGGGTTTTTTGAATCTGAAGGATATAATCATGAGTTTATTCTTTCTCAAATAGATTCTTTTATGAATGACCAACATAATCTCGGGATTGTTCTTTTCATAGATTCTCCTGGAGGTGGAATTTATGAAACCGATGAAGTTTATTTAAAACTCCTTAAATATAAGGCAGAAACAAATCGTCCTATTTATGTGTCTATGGGACGTGTTGCGGCATCGGGAGGCTATTATATTAGCACCGCAGCAGATAAAATAGTAGCCAACAGGAACACTATTACAGGTTCAATTGGCGTTACCATGGGAACCTTTTATGACATCTCGGAATTTCTAAGTGAACATGGGATTCACAGTTCTACCATGACAGCGGGAAGAAATAAGGCTATGGGAGACTTGAACTCCCCCATGAGTTCAGAACAGAAAAAAATATTTCAGTCTTTACTAGACGAATCATATGATCAGTTTGTAGATGTTATTATAAAAGGTAGAAATATACCTGAAGAAAAAGTTAAGGAAATTGCAGATGGAAGAATCTATAGTGCCAAGCAGGCTTACGAATTAGAACTTATAGATGATATAGGGACCCTCGATGATACGATACAAGGGATCATGACAGATAATGAATTAAACGATTGTGAGGTTAGATATTTTTGGTATGAAAGCAATACTTTTATGTCTTCATTTTTCAATGTATTAACAACTGCATCTGCTGACTATTATCAAGGAGAAATGGGCATGGTTCTTAAGTTGCTCAATAGGCAAGAGAACATTCCCATAGCCTATTTGTATGATTTCAACGGATATAATTAAAAGAGAGACCTTCACTAAGAAGAGTCTCTCATTAATAAGGAATTCAAATGAATGAATTAACCTTACATTATAGAGTATGTGCAAAACAAAGAAAAATATCCTAAAGAATAGTTTGTAAATTAAGGAAGTTTTAAAATTAATAGACATATAAAAAAGAGAGACTTCATATTGACAGTCTCTCTTTTAAGTAAGGAATTCATCAAATAAATAAATGAATAACCTTACATTATAGAGTATGTGCAAAATCGAAAAAAATATTCAAAAAAAGATTGGTAAATTAAGGATTTCAATGATGACTTAATATAATTAAATAGAGAGACAAACCACTTGGGAATTGTCTCTCACAATAAGGCAACTCAATCTCTATGGGTTAACCTTACAATGCTATTATAAACAAGTTTTAATAAAATATTCACAGGAACATACTTTTTTTATTTTTATAATAAAACTCCCTAATAAAGAACAAAGTAAAGGGTATCAGATGGTATTTGTTGAATAAAGTTAAACAAGAAAACTTTGAATGATATGATTTTATTGGCAGGGGTGTTTTTTATTGAAAAACATAAATATTATAAGTATCATCGTCCCGATAGTTTTTGCTGGTAGCTTAATCTTATATTTTTTTTTCCTGCAACCAAACTTAAAATCTCGCACCATCACCGTTATACACGAAAACATTCAGTTCTATTTAGATGGGTCCCTTTATTTTTTGGTAGATGAAAAAAACCCTATAATGGACCCCTTTTATTATAATAAAAAAGTATATTTGCCTGTAAATGCTGTATCAAAGGTGTTGGGCAGAGAAGCATTTTGGATTCAGGATAAAAGCATTTTATGGATTCGCCCAAATACTATTGAAGAAAAAGATGAATCCATAAATTTTCATAGAAAAGAAAACACGATGATTGTATCTCATAAGATTAGTAAAACCATAGAGGCTAAATTTGTTAAATGTGAAATCATGGTAGATGAAACTATTTTTATGCTAAAGGACAAAGAAAGTAGCAATTTTGAACTGTTAATGATTGGTGAAAGTGCGTATCTTCCTTTTAACATTCTTGCCGAAGCATTGGGAAAAGAAAGTATCTGGAGTGATGACACTAAAAGTATCTATTTTCAAAAGCCAGAAAGGAATATTGAGGGCATCCAGGTGAATACAGGCCATTCATTTCCTTTAGAAAGGATAGAAGAGATATTAAAGGAGTGGACAGATCTATATGAATTTGTAGATATTAGAACCATAGGAAAATCATTTGAAGATCGTCCTATCTATTCTGTAGTGGTGAATTATAAAAAAGAGATTCTTCCAAATAAAGAGAAGGTGTTGTTACTTAGTGGCATTCATGCAAGAGAAGATTATTCTGTCATGTTAAATGCTAAGATGTTGGATAACATGCTTTTTCATTTAAAAAAGTCAGGGGTTTGGGGAGATTTCGATTTAGAGACACTTTTTTCTCAAATAGAACTCCATGTTATTTTAGTTGCCAACCCTGATGGTTTAAATATTGTTAACAACGGCATTGAAGCATCTGAGAATCGTAAATATTTAAATACAATTAAGAATATTTCAAAAGATCATAGATGGTGGAAAGCAAACGGAAGAGGAGTTGATTTAAATAGAAATTTCCCCGATAGCAGCTGGAAAATAAGATGTTCAGAGGAGGTTCCTGCTTCAGAAGGATATAAAGGCCCATATGCTGGAAGCGAGACAGAAACACAAAGCATTGTAAATTATTGTAATCAAAACAATTTTATTCTGTCGGTTTCTTATCATACTTCAGGCAATAAAGTTTTTTGGGCGGATCGAGGGACGCATGATGTATTCCAAGACATTGATTCTGAAATAACAGATCGGTTTATTCAGTTGACAAACTATGATAAGTTAGATATTTCAGAACACCCTGAAACATATGGGAGTGGTTTTGAAAATTGGTTTAGAGAGAGATATCATAGACCCAGTTTTTGTGTGGAGTTATCTCCTTATCCAGGGAGAGAGTATGTTCAGCATCCCAATGCGTGTTTTGATTTCTTAGTCTGGAAAGACGCTAAATACTCCGGTGCCCTTTTTATGAAACAGGCATTAGAGCTTAAGGAGAAAATGTATGACGTTCATCTAAAAGAAGTGTTTGAAATGTCTTTCTATACAAAAAAGGATGCAATAGAATATGCAGCGAAAGAGCCATTAAGAGAGGTATGGTATTTGAATGATTTGATTTGGAAAAATGAATAAGCTTATGCTATTTTTTTGTCTAAAAATATGATAATGTGAGATTAAGTAAAGTAGTAGAAGGAGTGCATACACATTGAAAAACATTGTTTTGATTGGAATGGCAGGATCAGGAAAGAGTACCTTAGGTGTTCTTTTGGCCAAAGCCTTAGGAATGCCTTTTGTGGACACGGATCTAATTTTACAAGAAAGAGAAGGCGATTTGCTTCAGAACATGATTAATCAATATGGAATAGAAGAATTTTTGAAAAAGGAAGAAAGGGCCTTGTTGGCCGTAGATAGAGAAAGAACCGTTATAGCTACTGGAGGTAGTGCTATTTACAGCCACCCGGCCATGGAGTTTCTGAGAGATAAAGGAATCCTTGTATATCTTAAAGTTAACTATGAAGAGATTGAAAAGAGAATAAGAAATATTACCACCAGAGGTATTGCAATAGAACAAGGTCAAACATTAAAAGATATCTATAATGAAAGAGTTCCCCTATACGAAAAGTATGCCGATATTATTATCGACAGCCAAGGAAAAGATTTTGAATCGACCTTGAAACAAATATTAAGTTCAATAACAGACTTTAATGGATGAGCTTATATGCGGATGGGAACAGGGACCCATCCCTACAATTATACTTGTGCGGATGGGCACAGGACCCATCCCTACACTTACACTTGGGCGGATGGGCACAGGGACCCATCCCTACTTAGGCTTAAAACTAAAGGGGAAAAATCATGAAAGCAAAAACTGAAACAAAAGATGCCTTAAGGCGTTATAGAGATAAATTTAGTACGATTTTTAATAAATACTTTGACTATCATAAGAAGAATCTTGTTTTCCCCCTAATTTTCATATTAATATTTTATGGGGTTGCTCTAATTTTAAGACTCAATACTGGAAAGAACTTTTACCTATTTAATTTCGTGTACATAGGGACTGCCTTGGGCCTGGGTTTATTTATGTCTTCTTCTTTAAGAAAGACTTATGCAGGATTGGGGCGAAGGATTACTCAGTTTCTAATTGGCGCCTATATGCTGATTTTTGTAGGGTTTTTACTACAAGAAAACATTCAGATTGAGGGATTCTTCTTTTATACTTTTTCAGGCGTTTTCACTGGCGCGATGCTGCATTACATAATTGCAAAAATAATAGGACCATTAATTTTTAATAGGGGGTGGTGTGGATGGGCATGCTGGACAGCTATGGTTTTGGATGTATTACCCTGGAAAAACCCCCAAGAAGGAAGAAATAGGTCTTTCGAGAAATTACGTTATGTAAGTCTTCTTTTATCTATATCTTTGGCATTCATGACATGGTTTGTTTTAGGTATAAAGAATCCTACTAATTTAGATGAAGATGCACGATTCTGGATGATAACTGGAAATATTATATATTATACTTTTGGGATTGCCCTCGCTTTTATAATGAAGGACAACAGAGCCTTTTGTAAATATCTTTGTCCTATAGCAGTCATCATGAAATTAACGGCTGGTTTTTCATTATTAAAATTGGGCATTTATAAAAAGAGATGTACAGAATGCGGACTCTGTGAAGCAAATTGCCCTATGAATATAAAATTATTGGATTATAAAAAGCAAGGGAAGCGCATACTCTCCACTGAATGCATTTTATGTAGCACTTGCATTGATAGTTGCCCTGAAAAAGCGATTCATATGACATTTAAATATGACTTTGGATTTCAGGAATATTTAAATTATCAAGAAACGACTACTCCTGCCGTCCTTGGAAAAAGTAATAATAAGAGCCCAATCCGAATTACTGCTGTAATGGGGACAACTCGCAAAGGGGAAAATGAGAGAGTTGTAGAGAAAATCAAAAAACACATAAAAGAAGATGGAGATATTCAGTTTGATATTATTTACTTAAAAGATAAAAACATTGAATTTTGCAGAGGGTGCCATAATTGCATTTTAATAGGTGAGGATAAATGTCCTATAAATGACGATGTAAAGGGGATCGAGGAACAACTCATGCTCTCAGACGGCGTTATTTTTGTTTCTCCTGCATACGCTTTAAATGTAAGTGCTATAATGAAAAATTATATGGACAGAACGGCTTATAATTGCCATAGACCCAAGTACTTTAATCAAAGAGCAATGCTTGTATGCAATTCAAGTCCTTTTGCTTCTAAAAAAGTAATTGAAGCTATGTCATCGGTATTTGATGCATCAGGATTCCATATCACCAGTAGTTTAGAAACTTTCTATTTGCCTGTGGCATTAAGCTCTGAAGAAATGAAAAGATTAGAAAGAAGAATAGAGGAAAAATCAAAAAAATTTATTCAGTCAATAAAAAGCCAAATGCCCAGGAAACCTATTGGGATAGGAGGGCATATGCATTTCTTTTTTATGAAGAAAAATGCAGAAAAATTTCCGGAAATTTTTCAAGCGGATTACAAGTATTTTAGGCAAAGAAGAAATTTGAAGTGGTTTGTAGATACATCCTTAGATAAGAAACAATATTTCCTTTTTAAATTGATAAAACCATTAGTTGAAAAAAAATATGATAAATTATTCAAATAAACAAGAGGCAGGTGATTTATACCTGCCTCTTGTTTTATGAGCTTAGTTGAAAATTTTTTTACTCATCAGAAGTTTCAATGGCACTGCCTGTCCTGTTTTCATCTGTTTCTTCATCATCTGGGTCATTAATATCTATGGTATCGGTATCGTCGTCCCATTCTACATTCAGCCCAAAGGTTTCAAGGATAAATCTCAGAGGGACATAAGTCCGATTATTCATTAATTCAGATTTTGAATCCAATTGAACCTCTTCGCCATTGACAAGGGCGATATTAGAGTCGATGGTAAGATTTATTATGATACCATCTTTGGTTATGGTAACCTGCTGGGTATCAGGATCCCAATCTAAATCGGCACCGAATCCTCTTGTGATAGCTCTAACTGGTATAACAGTTCTGCCAGCTTTAATAACAGGTGGCGTATCAAATTTAAATTCTGCTGTTTCAGAAAAGATGCTATCAAAACCCAATATAGAGGCATCTGGATCTTCTGCTAAAATGTTTTCTGAAGCTACATTTATGGCTGCTAGTTCATCTTCTGTATAATTTGATCTAATAAAATTCTTTCTCTCTTGAATTTGGTTTTTGAATTGCTCTTTGATTTCTCTAAACTGAAGATGTACTTCTTCTAATTGTAAGAACAATTGCTCAGCAAGTTCTGTATCCCCTGAATCTAAAGCGGCTTGGTACTCAGCTTCAATTTGATCTTTTACGGCTTCCGCCTCATCTTTCAGGATTTCGATTTCTGCTTTGGATTCTTTAAATGAATCTCTAATTTCTTTATTTAGGGCTGCTTCAGTTTTCTTTTCTTTTCCATTGGCACCTTTGTCGTTTGGTTCGCCATAGCTAAGCATGGCAGTGGTGAGGATTAGAACTAAAATTAGGATAATAGATATGGTTTTGTTTCTTTTCATGAATCGTTTCCTCCTTTATTTTCTTGAATTTCTTTCGGCAGTCGGGCTGCCATACTTTTGAGGTTAGGCCCTTGACTTTGCGTCCCTACTTTTCAGCAGGTTTGCCCTTTACCAGACAAATTTTTCAATTTTTCATTATAGAATACGAAGTGGCTTTATCATTTAGGGACTTTTTTAATGAAATTATTGATATAAATAGGTGGATATAAAATGAATTTAAAATGAAAGAATGTTTTCTAATAAGATTCTAACGTATTTTAAACAATTTCTTAATTCGTAAGAGATATAATAAATATAAAGAGGTGAGTGAATTGTTTGAAATATTTTTTGCTTTTATAATTATGTTCTGCATTTTTTTCTTTCTATTAAAATTAGGCATTGGATTAATCAAAATATTTTTGATTCTTTTATGTCCCGTTATAATTTTAATTTTTCTGCCGGTTATTATTATTCCTTTTATTGTTATATTTGGTATAGGGTTTGTTGTGATTGCTTTTTTGAAGTTAATATTTTGATTGAATGAATGGAAGAATTACCTTGCATAGAAGAGTGTATATAATAGTAATTTAAAAACAGCTAAGGTAAAAACCTTAGCTGTTTTGTTTAATCTGTATGAGCTCGATTGTCTCGGAAAAGAAATGTAATGGCGTATATTCCTGCGACACCTACCAATGCATAGATAATCCTGCTAAAGGCAGAAACCTGACCGCCAAAAATTGCTGCCACTAGGTCGTACTGAAAGAAACCAATAAGGCCCCAATTTAAGGCTCCTATTATAACCAATATAAGAACTAATTTTTTCAAAGAAAATTCACTCCTTTCTCTTGTTTTGTATTTTTCCCTTGTTATTGAAAAACATACAAAAAAAATGCATCTTTTAAATTAAATGCATTTTTAAAATTTTTTTAAAAAAGAGTAATCAGTTATCGTTTTTTTCTATTATTAATAAATTCCCTGCACCTATTACTTATCTTTCTGCTTTCCAAAATGAGGGAGATAATAAAGTCATGATGGTAAATAATTCAAGGCGCCCTGCCAACATGAGAAAAGATAATAATAACTTTATGGGAGCGCTAAATGAGCTGTAATTTTGAGTAGCACCAACGATTTCAAAGCCAGGACCAATATTTCCCAATGTGGCAGCGACAGCACTTGCGGCACTGATCATGGAGATGTTTTCAAGAGAAACAACGGCAGTTCCTAATACAAAAAGCATCACATATAATGTGAAAAAACTTGATACATTTGCAACCACATCTGAGGGAATAGAACGACCCTCTATTTTTAATGGCATTATTGCACGAGGATGAAAGATTTTCTGGAATTCTCTTTTTACGAGTTTTAATACCAACAATAAACGAACTTGTTTAATAGATCCACCAGTAGAACCAGCACAGCCCCCTGTAAACATCAATAAAAATAGGAGTACTTTACTAAATGTGGGCCAAAGATCAAAATCTGCTGTTACATACCCGGTTGTAGTGGTTATAGAGACAACTTGAAAGAGAGACTGTTTAAGGGATTCGCCTGCGGAATCATATATAGTCCCAAAAAGATTTATACTTACAAAAACGATTCCCAATAAGATCAATATGGAATAAAACCGAAGCTCTTCATCTTTTAAAACGCTTCTCCAACGACCTTTTAAAAGTTCATAATATAAAGAGAAATTGACTCCCGACATGAACATAAATATGGCAATAACAACATAAATGTAAGTGCTGTTAAATGCAGCAATGCTGCTATTATGTGTCGAAAAACCACCAGTTCCAACAGTTGCAAAGGTATGCACTAAAGCTTCATACAAAGAAAGGCCACCAAACATTAACAATATAGTTTCTGCAATGGTGATAATGATATAAGTGGTATATAATATTTTTGCAGTGTCTTTCATTCGAGGGACAATTTTATCTGAAATGGGTCCCGGGCTTTCGGCTTTAAAGAGCTGAAAGCCGCTGGCTCCTATAGCAGGGAGTAAAGCCACTGTAAAAACTAAGATACCCATACCACCAATCCAATGGGTAAAGGATCTCCAGAAGAGTATTCCTTTTGGGAGGCTCTCAATATCAGTAAGAATAGAGGCTCCAGTTGTTGTAAATCCAGATACAGTTTCGAAAAATGCATCGATGGGGAAAGGAATAGCACCTGAAATAATAAAAGGAAAGCATCCGAATAAAGAGGAAATAAGCCATCCAAAAGATACAATGGCAAAACCTTCTTTGAGCTTCATTGTATTAGAATTTAGTGGCGTATTTTTCAATATAACACCGAAAAAAATCATAATTAACATGGTAATTATGAATGCCATATAACTGCTTTCCATATAAAATACAGATACGGCAAGGGGAATAATCATAAGAAAAGACTCATAGATTAAAATACTTCCTAATATTTTTGCTACGATGCGATAATTCATTTCAAAAAGCCTCCCTTAGGCTTAAGGAATTTCTCTAATTCTGACGCTGCGGAGAGACGATAAAATATAACCACTCTGTCATTGGCAAGTATTGTGGTATTACCAGTTGGAATAATAACGTTACCATCTCTTACAATAGAGCCAATGATAATTCCTTTAGGAAGATTTAATTCCTGTAATGGTTTTTTTAAGAGGCGCATTTTTTCATGGGCAATGATTTCAATGACCTCTGCTAGGCCCTGAAGCAAATGTGAAACTGCAACAAGTCTTCTGCCTTGAACGAATCTTAAAATATTACTTGCAATAATATCCACTGGATTAAAGGCTACGTTAATCCCCAGTTTTTCAATAATCTCAATATAATTCTGCCGACTTACTTTAGCGATAACATCATCGACACCATATTGACGCGCCATAAGAGACATTAAGAGGTTTTCTTCATCATAACCACTTAATGCAACAAAGGCATCCATGGACTGGATATTCTCTTCTTCTAATAAACTTAAATCAGTGCCATCCCCATGAAGAATAAGGACATTATCTAAGTTTTCTGAGAGGTATTTACAGCGTTCTCTATCGACTTCAATGATTTTGACACCAACACCATACTCGGAAAGTTTCTTAGATAAGTAGTAACCAATCTTTCCACCACCCATAATTAGCACTTTTTTTACCTTTTTTGAATGGTCTAAGACGTTATATTTAGATGAAAAGTCTTGAATGACTTCTTTTTCTCCAATCAAGAAAATTTTATCGTCTTCTAGTAATTCAGTATTTCCTTCTGGAATAATTATCTTGCTATTTCGAGAAATGGCAACGATAAGCATATCTTGGAAAGTATTCGTTAAATCTTTTAATTTTTTACCAAAAATAGAATGAATGCAATTTATGTTTAATTCCACCATGCCAACTTTTCCGCTTACAAAGTGCTCGTTATGAAAAGCATAGGGTTTAACAAGATAACGAAAGATTTCATTAGAAGTTGCAAGATCTGGATTTACGATATGATCAATATTCATTTGTCTTTTTATCAGACCTAATTGTTGAACATGTTCAGGGTCTCTAACTCTTGCAATGGATTTTTCGCAGCCTAAGTTTTTAGCGATAGAACAGATAACCATATTTTTTTCGTCACTTTCTGTGACCGCGACAATTAAATCGTAGGTACTTATTCTAATTTCATTTAGAGTTTCAATTTGAAGACCATTGGCATTCATTGAAAGGATATCTAAGTGTTCGCTGATTCGCTGAATGACATGTACATTTTTATCTATAAGGACAACATCGTTTTCCTTGCTGATTAGTGTGGCCAGTTTATAACCGAGTTTTCCTCCTCCAACAATAACAACTTTCATAATTATTCCTTTCATAACACGATTGATTTTTACTTCTAATCACTATATCATTTCTATAGCAATATTCAAAGTGTTTTAAAAAAAAGATGCACCATTTACATGATGAAACTGCTATATTAACTTAGTGTTTACCATACAATGTATTTTTTGCATTATCTTTTAAGATATTATTATATAATTAAACAAATAATAAATCAATGTAGGAGGAACAAATGAAAATTGAAAGAATCATAGCTGGAAGTCTTCAAACAAATGGGTATTTGCTATATGATGAAAAAAATTTGAGAGGATTTATCATAGATCCAGAGAATGATGCAAATATATTTTTATCAAGAATCAATGATATTTCTTTAAAAATAGAGGGCATCATTTTGACGCATCATCATTATGACCATAGAGGTGCTGTGGAAGGAATCATGGAAAAGATTTTGTGTCCTTTATATATTCATGAAAATGATTCCAAGATGCTTCCAATAAAAGCAGAAGTTATTCTAAAAGATAATGACAGTCTTGCTGTTGGAGAAGAAATATTTCACGTCATTCATACTCCAGGACACACACATGGTGGTATCTGTTTGGTATCAGAGGCAGGAAATATTGCATTTACAGGAGATACTATTTTCAATGTGGATTTGGGACGGACTGATTTATCGGATGGATCCTCAGAAGAAATGGTTTACAGTATTAAACATATTATTTCAAAATGGAAAGATGAAGTAACAATATATCCTGGACATGGAAATCCTTGCACCATGGCGTATGTTAGAAAACATAATATGGAATATAGGGAAATAATGAAAGTCAATGAATAATGAACAATGAACATTAAAAGTCAATGAATAATGAATAATGAACAATGAATAATGAAGGTAAAAAAAATCTTCTGATAGAAGAATTTTTAAATAGGATTTAATTAAATTCTAAACATATGCATAAAGAGATTCTTGAGCTTTGCGAAACGAATCTTTCCTTCATTGTTCATTATTCATTGTTCATTGTTCATTTGCTTCCCTAATTAAAAGGGTGGTATATTGCCCTCTTGCTATTAATAGATTTAAATAAGAGTGAGGGGAGTTAAATTGGAATGTAATATATCTATTAAGGCAGAGAATTATAAAAGAGGACTCATTTATGGAGAAATAGATGATATGGAATGGTTTGCTCTTGTTGATAAAGACGAAAGTTCTCATGGAATAAACCCAGATAGTCTCAAGACAGGACAGGGAAGGGTAATTAAATTGAGTATTTTTAAGGATTTGACAGAAGAAGAAGGAGACCCTAATCGATTGGT
>JADQBM010000069.1 GCA_016278615.1 Clostridia bacterium
TCCACTTGTATGAGACCTGCACATCAAATCAAAGATTTGAGCTAGGGCTTCAAGAGTTATGAATTAAGAATGACGAAGGTTTTGTTTAAACAAAACCTTTTTTTACGAAAGGGTAAATATCATTGGAGGAAGTCATTAATGGTACGAAGAAATATTGCAACAAACATTGTCAAGAACAACAAGTTTTACTACGGGTGGATTGTAACGGCTATTGCCTCTTTGGGGGTTTTCTTTTCAGGACCAGGACAAACTTATTTCACCTCCATTTTTGGTTGATTCTTATATTAATGAATTTAAAAGAGCATAAGATTATTGGCACTAAATGATAATTAATGTATAATAATAAAGAGATAAGTAGCTCAATCAAGTTTAAAAGGAGTTTATTATGCCTAAGAAAAAAATTGATCTTGATAAGGAACGGGAAATATGGAAAAAACAAATGAAGGCAAAAGGTGTTTCAGTCGACGATAATCAACAAAGAAAAGACAACACACCAGAATGGTTGAAAAGAAAAATTCCTCTATTATTAGTGCTATTGGGAATCTATCTTATTCTGGTCCCGCTTTTACCCGGTCTTAAAGGGGAAGGGTTTTCTTTACCAGCATTATTTTTTTCTTTTGCATTTGGAGGTTTTTGTATCGTAAATGGGGTTAAAAGATGGCAACCTAAAAACAATCGTGAAAATAACAAGAAAAACAATTAAAGTAGCCCTAAGCTACTTTTTTTATGAGAAAAAAGAATATTTATTTTCCCAAAAACAGATAATAAGAATAGTAATATTCGGAGGTGCAATAATGAAAAAAATAGCAGTGGAAAGATCTTTGCAAAATGTAAAAGACTATTTAAGTGAGAATGGGTACCAGGTAGTAGCCTTAGAGGAAGAAAAGGATTATTTGAATTCTTTTGATGCAGTCATTGTATCAGGTCAAGAGAGTCATTTTTTAGGAATGCAAGATAACTGGACCCATAAAAGTGTTATTTCTGCAAAAGGAAGAACCGTTGAGGAAATAAAAAACGAGTTGGATCAAAGGTTGATGTAAAAGACGATAATGAAGTACAAAAAAACTATAACTGGATTTTGCGCAAGCAGAATCTTTTTTTATGTAGTATTCTGTTATGAAATTCTATTCTTATACATACACTAAATTATGTTGGGTTGAAAACATATAAAAGGGCGTGGGTAAATGAAAAAGAGTGGTATTTCAACTTTTAAAGTTGCTGGAACTTATATAGGGACCGTTGTTGGTGCTGGTTTTGCTACTGGGCAGGAAGTGATACAGTTCTTTGCCAGATTTGGCATAAAGGGATTTTATGGTCTGATATTAACAACTCTTATGTTTATTGTGTTTGGGTATATCATTATGGATTTAGGTAGAAAACTAAATTCACATTCTCATTTGGAAATAATCAAATACTCAGGTGGCAGACTTGTTGGAACTGTCATTGATGCCATCATAACCTTTTTTCTGTTTGGGGCACTAACTGCCATGATTGCAGGAACAGGGGCCTTGTTTACACAGCAATATCAAATAAGTGCCATATGGGGAAATTTATTAATGGCAGTACTAACGGCTATTACGGTTCTAACAGGAATCAAAGGGGTCATCAATGCCATAAGTTTTGTGGTGCCATTCTTATTAACTTCTGTTATAGGGATTAGTCTTTTTTCTATAATTGAATCGCCACCTGTTCTTTCATCTGTAGTGGTCACTGCAGGTGAAAGTGAGCTCATAACAAACTGGGTCATAGCTGCATTCCTTTATACATCTTATAATACAGTGGTATCCGTTGCTATTTTGGGACCTTTAGGAGTTGAAGCAAGGGATAAAAAGGCGATTTTTAATGGGGCTATTCTTGGAGGTCTTGGGCTTGGAATTGGTTCCATTATGATATACTTGGCTTTGTCTGGTGATGTATCCAATCTAATACATATGGAAGTCCCAATGGTTCATATTGCAGGCAAAATTTCTGTTAGCATTCAAATTATCTATTCTATTGTTTTGATTGCGGAGATATACACAACTGCGGTGGGGAGCTTATTTGGATTCGCATCAAGGTTTACAACAAAAAGCAGTTCACCCATGAGAAAAAAGACTTTTATTATTGGAACCACCATTGTTGCTTTTTTTGCAAGCCAACTTGGTTTTTCAAACTTGGTAAAGTACTTGTATCCTGTAGTTGGATATGCCGGAATGATCTTGCTTATAAGCTTGATATACAGCCAATTTAGGTATAAATTAAAAAGAAATTAGAGGACAGGGGAAACAGAAGTATAAGTTGAAGCTTAAGGGTAAGTGAAGTGAAAGTGAAAGATGACAGATAAAAGATAATAGATAACAGATAACAGTTATGGTGGATCTATCGGCTTCGTTAACTAAATCAGAGATTTAGACTTCGCGACACCTGATCTACGACCCAATCAAAGATTGCTGTTAGGTCATTGTCTTACACAAAATCTTCCTCTTAGACTTAAACTACGCCAAAGGCGTCCACTTTAACTTAATATTTAGCTTATACGTTAATTTAATCTAATAGAGTATGGTGAGATTGTGAAAAGCAATACAAAGATATGGGAACAACTTTTTACAAATACTGAAGCCTATCAAAAGGGCTCCCTTAGAGTGTATCCCTTTATAGAATGATAACTTAAGGAAATGAACCGAACTTCTGCACCCGAAAGTGAGTTGGATGCTAATAGTTACAAAGCTTTTAAAAACTGCAACTTGACAAGTTGCAGTTTTTTATGTTTGCCGTTTTGCGTTATGGATGTTTCAATATCGTTTATGATATAATACTAAAAATGCAGGAATTATTTTATTTAAATAATAAGCCATTTGAACTATTGGGAGAGGCATGTGCAATGAATTGTATTATCGTATCAGAGCAAGCCAATGAGATCCTTAAAGAATATTTACGAAAAAGAACTTATCATATTATTGAAATAAAAAGCACGAATCATGTATATGAAGCGGTTTCTTCCCATGGAGATATGTATGTTTGCAAAATTGGAAACACTGCAATTATTGCACCGGAACAGTTGGAATATGTGTGCTGTGAACTGGATATGAATAAAATAGATTATGAAACAGGGGTATCGAAATTAGGGTATAAATATCCTGAAAACATCAAGTATAATGGGGTATGGTTGGGATCTTATTTTATTCATAATGTAAAATATACAGACAAGAAAATTCTTGCTGAAGCCAATAAGAAAGTTTTAGATATTATTGATGTAAAACAGGGATATACAAAGTGTAATATTGTCGCTGTGGACCATGGTTCCGTTATTACATCAGATATAGGGATTGCAACTCAGCTTAAAAAATTTGAAATAGATGTGTTGCTAATTCGTCCGGGGTATGTCCGCCTCAAGGGTTTTGAATATGGATTTTTGGGAGGCGCTTCAGGAAGAGTAGGCAATGATATAATTTTCAATGGAAACTTAGAAATACATCCGGATTATCAAAAGATTATTGATTTTATTGGAAGCAAAGGGCTGGGAACTATTTTTTTTAGAGAATATCCTTTAGAGGATATAGGATCAATAATAGAAATGAGTCCAGTAAGGTGATATAATGAAAAAACATGCAAATATACCGATTTTTTTACCTCATAATGGATGTCCAAACGATTGTGTATTCTGTAATCAAAAGATTATAACTGCAAGACTTAATCCTATAAGCAAAGAAGAAATCATCCATACCATTGAAACATATCTAAGTACTTTGCTAATGAGAAACACAGAAACCATAGAAATCGCTTTTTTTGGTGGCAGTTTTACAGGGATACCCTTAAAAGAACAAGAAACATATTTGAGAATTGCCAAAGATTATATGGACAGAGGATTAATACATAAAATCAGGCTATCTACCAGACCGGACTATATCGATCACAATATATTGAAACATTTAAAAGATTTTGGTGTTTCCACCATTGAATTAGGGGCACAATCTTTTGATGACGTGGTATTAAAAGGGTCAAACAGAGGGCACAATAGCCAAATAATTTATGAAAGTTCAGAAATGATAAAGGAATATGGCTTTAAGCTTGGAATCCAATTAATGGTCGGTTTGCCAGGTGATACATTTGAAAAATCAGTTGAGTCAGCACAAAAAACTGCCGAAATTAATCCTACAGATGCAAGGATTTATCCCACAATGGTTTTATCCGGTACTGAGTTGGAAAGAATGTATAAAAGAGGGCAATATAAGCCTATGGACATTCATGCAGCCATTGAAACGACAAAACAGATGTATTTAATTTTAAAAACTTCAGGGGTCAACGTCATTCGCATTGGATTAAAGAGTACAGATCATATTGGACCAGGAAAAGAAGTGGTCGCCGGAGAGTACCACCCCGCATTTGGGCAATTGGTAGAAAGTGAAGTCATAAAAGAGATTTTAGAAGGTCAGCTATCAGAAAACTTTGAAAAGGCTGTGTTTTATTGTAATAATAGAAATTTATCTAATATGATTGGAAATCGGAAGAGTAACAAAACATATTTTGAAAAAAAATATCCAAATAAAGTCTTTGAATTTAAAGTAGAAGAGAAGTTAGAAGATGAAGTGTATCGAGTAGAATTGAAGTAGAAACTGTAGGGGCTGGCCTTGCGCCTGCCCGTAACAAGGGAAGATTAAACTACTCCGAAGGAGTCCACTCAAACTTATACTTACACTGCTCCAAAGGAGTCCACTCAAACTTAAACTTTCTAACTCAAACTACTCCGAAGGAGTCCACTCGAACTTAAGCTTAAACTACTCCGAAGGAGTCCACTTAAACTTAAACTAATATTATTAAAGGGAGGAAACGATTTGAATAATTATCAAGGGGAATACCCCGTATTGGAAATTTCTGCTGAAAAAATTAAGAACAATGCAAAAGTTATTTATGAATTATGTAAGAAAAATGGAATTGAGCCTGTAGGAGTTGTTAAAGGCTATAGCGCGATACCTGAGGTTTCAAAACTTTTCTTAGAAGTGGGATACAAAACTTTGGGAGATTCTCGCATGAAAGAAATTATTAAACTAAGAATGAGTGGTATAAATGAAAAAATGATGCTGCTAAGAATCCCAATGCACTGTGAAATTCCGGAACTTGTTCGATATGCCGATTCAAGTTTGAATTCAGAAATAGAGACTATCCAATTAATCAATGAAGAGGCAAAGAAACAAAAAAAGATCCATGGGATTATTATGATGATGGATTTAGGAGATTTGAGAGAAGGCTATTTTGATGAAAAAGAAGCAACTGAAATTGCGAAAGAAATTGAAAAAAACATGAACAATATTGAATTATTAGGAATTGGGACAAATTTGGGGTGTTATGGATCCATAAAGCCAACAGAAGATAATCTGGGACAACTCTGTGCATTAGCTGAAAAAATCGAAGAACAAATTGGAAGAAAATTAGAAATGATATCAGGGGGGGCAACCTCTTCTTTGCCTTTATTGTTAGAAAATAGAATGCCTAAAAAGGTGAATCATCTGAGAATAGGAGAAGGAATTGTTACGGCGAAAGATCTTCCTGAATTATGGGATGTCCATATCCCCGGATTAGTATCAGATCCTATGATCCTAAAAGCCCAAATTGTAGAAATAAAGAAAAAACCCACCTACCCCATAGGAGAGATATTTATTGATGCATTTGGCAACAAACCTACCTATACAGATAAGGGGTCGCGAAAAAGAGCCCTTCTTGCTGTAGGAAGCAAAGACATAGGAGATTATTCGAAAATCATCCCAAAATCAGAAGGCGTAGAGATTCTGGGTAGTAGTAGTGATCATTTGATTACGGATATTGAAGGATATGAAGGCGTGCTTAAAGTGGGTGATATGCTGGAATTTGATATTTTTTATCCAGCGATGCTATATTTAAGTGGCAGTGATTGTGTTAGAAAAGTTATGATTTGATTTCAGGTAATGAAAAACACAAAGAAAAGAGGGTGGGCAGAATGAAATTAGTAGATAAAGAGGGATTCCTAAAAAAAAGCAGAAAGACACTGGATGAACTATTAGATATGCTAAATAGTCTCCCTGATTTGAAATCAGAGAGCTTAACTCGTAAGAATACGGCGCTCATTATGATAGATGTGGTGAATGGTTTTACCAGAGAAGGGGCTCTTAGAAGTGCCAGAATTGAAAACTTGATTGCGGGAATCACAGAATTATCCCGAAAATGTGATTCATTGGGCATATCTAAACTGATATTGTCGGACTACCATTCCCAGGACTCTCAGGAGTTTTCTGCTTATCCCATACACTGTGTATCGGGTAGCGATGAGATTGAGGTTGTAGATGAAATTAAAGAAGTGGGCGGGTATAAGCAAATTCGAAAAAACTCAACAAATGGTTTCATTGAAGAAGAATTTCAAGAATGGCTTCATAAGCATCCTGAAATCAACACCTTTATCATTACCGGTGACTGCACAGATATTTGCATACAGCAGTTTGCAGTCACTATGAAAACCTGGTTTAATATGAAAAACTTGAGTTCGAGGATTATTGTGCCCATCAATTTAGTGGATACTTTTGATTTGGGTGTTCACAATGGAGACTTAATGAATGTTATGGGTTTGTATCAGATGATGTGTAATGGAGTAGAAATCGTTGGGGAATTAAAATAAGATAATAGAGGTGAGATTATTGAAAACACTTATTGTATATTGCTCAAATCATGGATTTAGTGAGAAATGTGCAAACATTCTTAAAGAAAAGCTTGGTGATAATACTGATTTAGCAAATTTAAAATCAAAGAAAGTTGAGGGCATGGATGAATATGACACCATTATTATTGGTGGATCCATTCATGCAGGGAAGATTCAAAAACAGCTGAAACAATTCTTATCCCAGAATGAGAATTTTCTGATGAGTAAAAAAATCGGCTTATACCTGTGTTGTGCAGACCATGAAAAATATGACGCGTATTTTGAGAGTGAAATACCTCAAAGCATACTAAATAATGCTTTCATAAAGGTTCATTTGGGGCATGCCTATTATATGGATAAATTGAATTTTATGTTTAAAGCAATGATTAAAAAGTTTGCAAATATTGAAGAATCTCAAGAAAAGATTCGTTATGACCAGATGGATCTTTTGTTAGATAAAATTAATTCAAATAACTAGGATCTATTCTTGGAGGCGAAGATGAAAAATAGCGGAATGTTTTCTCGAAGGCATAAATGTTCTTTTAAAAAACTTGCAGTATTAATGATATTCATTATGCCTATAACGGTTTATGCCAATTCAGCCCCCATATATATGAGTAAATATCCTAGTTTTGAGATTTCTCCAATGCAGGATTGTCCTGTAATAGTGGAAAAAGAATCCTTAAGATTTAAAATAGATGAAAGGTCATCCAGTGAGGCCGTTGTGACAGCAACCTATACACTCTATAATCCATTGGAAGAGAAACTATTGGTGCCCATGATTTTCCCTTTTGTTTCGGAAGGACATTATGGGTTTGGTGCAGAAATAGAATTCAATGGGAAATCAGTGGAACACGAAATCTATAATGGAGGCGCTGTTGGTGTAAAAGATTACCTTAAAGAGCCAGGAAGATTCAAAGATGAGGTTGACATAAATAGAATTATTGACTACATAAATGAACCCCTTTACGAAGCCAAATTATTTGATGATACAGCTAAAGCGACTCTATATACGGTGACGACTCATGGACCCATAGACAGGCAATGCAACGTGAGTTTTAATATAGATGGTTCCAAAACAAGAGCTGTAACCTTTGGGTTTAATGGTTTTCAGTCTAATGAACAAGGAGACTATACTGTTTCACGTTTTGTGAATCAAAATGATATTGGCAAAGAAAGCAGCATATTAGTATTAGGAGAAGATACATTATCAGAATTGAGTTTGTCTCATGGAGATACCATAGAAAAATCAACGGTTGTTATTAAAGATTATCTTGAAAATTATTATACAGATAATGAGAGCCAATGGATAGATCCAAGAATACGAAATACCAAGGTATATTATGCCATGGTGGTCAAAGGAATAGACCATTATTATTCAACATCACAATATGTTTTTAGTTATGATATGGTTGTTGAAAATATGTGGCATCAAAATAATATATATGCACTTTTATATGAAGTTGAACTTGAAGGAAAAAGCACCAGTAACTTATCCGTAACTTACACAATGATGGCAACCATTGATCGGGAAAAATCTGAAGATTTTGTGAATACCTTTGCGTACATTATCAATCCTGCAAAGAATTTTGCCGATTTTCGTGGCATGGAGGTTCAGATAGAATTAAATTCTAAAGCCCCTTATATTATCAATAGCAGCATTCCTCTAAATGAAATAAATAAAGGGCTCTATGGAATATCTCTTGAAAGCTTGCCCCAAACGGATTTGGTTTTTTCTACTTACTCAAAGGAGAAAATTTCTTTTGTTGAGAGGGCAGTGGAAAGTACACTTCCTAAAGACTATGGAAGATTTCTTTTGGGTATAGGAGCCTTAATATTTCTTTTAGTGATTATTCTAATAGCGCTTTATAGAAAGAAGAAAAACGCTTCAAAACTAAAAGATAGACCATAACTCAAATACCTTTTGACTATTTATAGTTAAGTAGTGTAAAATAACAGTTGATTCTAAGCAAAGCAACATATATTTTTTTATGAGAAAAAAGTTTAGTATGACTCATAACTTAGGGTCATACTTTTATTGTTTTAATAAGAAGTAATGAGAAGAATATTTAATATAAAGGATGAAATCAATGATAAAAGATAATGAAATCACGAATGAAGTGAATAGGAGAAAGACATTTGCCATCATATCGCATCCAGATGCCGGCAAGACCACTTTGACAGAGAAGCTTTTACTATATGGTGGTGCAATACGTCTTGCAGGGACAGTTAAAGGAAGAAAGGCAAAAAAATATGCAGTTTCTGATTGGATGGAGATTGAAAAGCAAAGGGGTATATCGGTTACCTCCAGTGTTATGAATTTTGATTATCTTGGTTATCGATTTAACATTTTGGATACGCCTGGGCATCAAGATTTTAGTGAGGATACTTACAGGACTTTGACAGCCGCTGATAGCGCTGTAATGTTAATCGATGGCGCAAAAGGTGTAGAAGAACAGACTAAGAAATTGTTTCATGTTTGTAGAATGCGAAAAATACCCATCTTTACATTTGTAAATAAAATTGACCGATTTTCCAAAAAACCTTTTGAGCTGTTGGAAGAAATAGAAGAGACATTGGGAATACGTGCTTGTCTCATGAGTTGGCCCATTGGAGATGAAGGCAGTTATCGAGGCGTATATAACAGAAAACTGTCACAAATAGAGTTGTTGAGAGGAAACAGTGAAAATCAAAATATTATAACCTCAGACACTGGAGATGAAAAAAGTCAACGTTTTAGGGATTATCTTGGAGATTCTACGTATCATCAGTTTTGTGAAGATATTGCGCTTTTAGATATTGCTGGGGATGCATTCAATATGGAAAAAATATTATCAGGAGAACTGACGCCTATGTTTTTTGGGAGTGCAATGACCAATGTGGGGGTGCAATCTTTTCTTGAAGAATTCATTAATATTGCACCATCTCCTAGTAATAAAAATCTTAAAAGAGGCATGATAAATGCTGATGATAACAACTTTTCAGGCTTTGTCTTCAAAATACAAGCGAATATGAATCCTGCTCATCGGGATCGAATCGCATTTATTAGAATATGTTCCGGCAAGTTTGAAAGAGGAATCGAAGTCTTTAATGAAAGAATTGGGAAGAAGATACGTCTCTCACAACCACAGCAATTTTTTGCTCAAGACCGAACCATTGTTGAAGAAGCTTTTGCAGGGGATGTTATAGGCGTGTTTGATCCCGGTATTTTTAATATTGGAGACACCCTGTGTGAGGAAAAAAACATTATAGAGTTTGAGGACATCCCTATTTTCCCTGCAGAGCATTTTGCAACGGTTATGGCAAAGGATGCTGGGAAAAGGAAGCAATTTTTAAAAGGCATCCAACAGATTTCAGAAGAAGGTGCAATTCAGGTATTTAAACAGCCCAATATTGGAGTTGAAA
>JADQBM010000128.1 GCA_016278615.1 Clostridia bacterium
TTATCTCCATAAGCTTCTTTGATTTCTATATTACAATCTTTAGTGTTATTAAATAGGACAAATGGGGACGGGGCAATCTTGTCACAATAAAAGAGTATTGTAATGTAAAAATATGGTATAATATGATTGATTAAGAATAAGAGAAACAAGGTGCTTGATCAACAAAGTTATACCTTATTTTTATGAATTACTGAGTAATTTTATGGAATAACAATTTCGGTTTTGTGGAGAGAATTGATAATGGAAGAGAATAATAAGAAGAATGAAATAATAAAAGCAATGATGGATGTAGAATACTATACTTGTGTCCGAGAAGATGAAGTCAGTATAGAAAAGTACACAAAATTACCTTTATCGAGAGTGTCAGCTCTTGGTACTGCGTTTGAGCCTTTAACAGCGGCACTTCAAAATGTTTTAAATGGTGGTGGGACTACAAGTGGATTATACAAAGTGACGATTCAGAAAGGCGGACACCTGGCAGAATTCAAAAATGGTTCTGGATACTTAGGAAGTGTTTTAAAAGAAAACGGTGCAGTAGGAGGCGGACAGGCAGTACTGAATCCTCTTGTCTGTAATCCAACAATGTTGTTTATGGCAGTTGCGTTAATGAGCATGGATAAAAAACTTGATAGCATCCAGGAAACTCAGTTAGAAATCATTGAATTTTTGAAACAAAAGGAAAAGTCAAAACTTAGAGGCAACCTCAATGTTCTGGAGGATGTTCGGAATAACTATAAATACAATTGGAGTAATGAAAAATACAAAACCAACAAGCACATCCAAGTACAGGAAATCAAAAGGGATGCGGAACAAAGCATTATTTTTTACCGGGAACAAATAGATAAAAAAATCAATAAAAAATCGTTCCTTCATAGCAATCAAGACGTAAAGAAGAAATTGAAAAAAATACAATCCGAGTTCAAAGACTATCAACTTGCGTTGTATTTATATTCGTTCTCGGCCTTCCTTGAAGTGATGTTACTGGAAAACTTTGAATCGGCATACCTCGATAGTGTTGCTCACAAAATAGAGGATTATTCTTATCAATATCGTGAATTCTATACAAAGTGCTATGACCAGATTGAAGTATATTCTAAGTCTTCTATACATTCTCATTTGTTAAGTGGGCTAGCAAGTATTAATAGGGTTGCAGGAGATGCTGTAGCAAAGGTCCCAGTTGTCAGTAAATCTCAAATTGATGAAACCTTGATTGAAACAAGCAACCGATTGGAAAGATTCAGTTCAAGAAGGACAGAACAGAATATGGAGCAGTTTGTGAACAACCAAAGTAGCTATGTTCGTCCATTCGTAGAAAATATCAACGCTGTTAATAGGCTGTATAATCAACCAATGGAGCTTATTTTTGATCAAGAAAATATATATTTCAGTCTGTCAGAAAGATGATATGTTCCCATAAAGAACCAGGGGACGGTTTTTGCGGCTGCTTGAAGCTTGAGTTCGGGGGCTACTGAGCCAGTCAGAGTCTCAAGATAAGGGCGCATCATATAGTGGGTGGATAGAGATTCGGTGCTTGTGAAACCGCTAAAAAATCGCAATAAGAAATGAAGTTTTTCCTTGGTTTGAATGATTATTCATATTCATTAGATATTTAGAAATTCCCTTTAGATGGCAATATATCTTTAATGATTTGTTATAATTGAACACTCATAGTGCTTTTAAAGAGCTCCTTTACGGGAACTCTTTAGTTTTTTGAGACAGCAAGGCTAGGTGGGGGGACGGTTCTTGCGGCTGTTTGAAGCTTGAGTTCGGCGGCTACTGAGCCAGTCAGAGCGTCAAAGGAACATATGGGGTCAGGCTTGACAAATTGACAAACCAAGAATAGAATTAAAAAAAACTGGTAGTAGGTGATAATAGAATGCCAAGAAAACCAAGGATACATTATGAAGGTGCTTTATATCATGTCATGGTTAGAGGGAACAATGGCGAAAAAGTATTCGAAACAGAAAAGGAAAAACAAGAATATATCAATATAACAAAAGAATACAAACACAGATACAGATTCAAGATATATGCCTATTGCATAATGGACAACCATGCCCATTTATTAATAGAAGTAGAAAATGTCCCCGTATCAAAAATAATGCAGGGGATACAGCAAGTATACACTCAAAGATATAATAAAAGATACAGTCGAACAGGGCATATATTCCAACAAAGATTTAAAAGCATACTATGCCAAAAGGATGCCTACTTGATTGCTTTAATAAAATACATTCATGATAACCCGGTAAAAGCAAAAATAACAGAAACGCCTGACTACAAATGGAGCAGCCATAATGACTATCTAAAATATGATAGTAGCTTTGTAAACATAGAATCTACCTTAGCCATGTTTGGCACAAAAAAGAGAGAAGCAGTAGAAGCTTACGAAAAATATATGGAAGTAAAAGAGAAAATAAATGAAGAAGACTATAGAATAAGTGATGAAGATATTGAAGAAATAATGGATGGAATAGGAAAAGAAGAAATAAAACGGGCGACAATAGAACAGGTCATATCTGAGACGATACAATATTTTCAAATAGAAAGAAAAGAGTTGGAAAGTGGAAAACGGACCAAGAAAGTAGCAGAAGCACGAAAAACCATTGTGATTTTATCAAAAGAACTAACCAATGAAAGTAATAAAACAATAAGCGAGGCTCTAAAAATAAGTGAGTCAGGTGTATCAAAGATCCTGAGCAGAGGAAATGCTGCAAATGAGATCCAAGAGGCAAAGAAGAACATCAGTTTGTCAATTTGTCAAGCCTGACCCCATTTATTTTTATAAGTGAAAACACGTTACATGGGGCCAGCGCAAGCGTTTCCGCGGATGGCAAAGTGAGCCTGCCATATAAGCAGTTTTTGGGTTACGAAAAGAGTGAAGAGGGTCTGCCCCAAACCGTAGAAGAACAAGCCAAAGCCGTACGTAGAATACATAAGCTCTTTTTAGAAGGAAAGACCCCTTCAGGGATGACAAGGTACTTGATGTCTGTAAACATTCCTACACCAGCAGGCAAGCAAAAGTGGCAAAGCAGCACCGTAGAAAGCATCCTTACCAACGAAAAATACAAAGGAGATACCATCTTACAAGAATCATTTTCCATGGATTTCTTAACCAAGCGTAAGAAAATCAACGAAGGAGAAGTGCCACAATACTATGTGGAAAATAGCCACCCAGCAATTATTACCCCTGAAACCTACGAGCTGGTTCAGGAAGAGTTCAAAAGACGAAAATCAGCAGGAAAATATACAAACGCTCGTTCAGAGGATTTATCAGGAATTTTTAGATGGCTTTAGAACCTTGCAGATTGCATTAACAAAAGAAAAAGTTTCAATGGTCCATGGCGAGAAGGAATGGTACCAAGCCATATTAAAAAAGTTCTTACCAATGAAAAGATGAAGGGCGATATCAAATGCCAAAAGACATATAATACAGACTTTATAACAAAGAAAAGAATGAAAAATAAAGGAGAGCTTCCCCAGCACTATTTCGAAGATACCCGTCCAGCCATCATAGATAAAGATACTTGGGAGTGTGTACAACTGTAGATGAAAAGGCAAGGGGAGTTTGCAAAAACACATAATCTTAATGTTTATCATCGTCATAGTGAGAAGTATCCGTTATCAGGAAAAATATTTTGTAAGAACTGTGGCCACACTTACGGTGTAGTGAAATCAAATAAAATGGCAGATTTTGATAAACCATACTTAAGATGAAATTCATATATAGGTAAACGCCGAGAAAATATAAACAAAGACTACACCACCTGTCTTAGAATCCAAATCGATATGGATACACCAGAGCAAGTCTTCCTAAAAGCATGGAACCATCTGGTGGATGAATATGATAAATATCAACTGAAGTGGAAGCAGGCCATAGAAGGAAATGATGTGCTTAGGGCATATCGGGCTATGGAGTTGATGAGGCTGATTAAGAAACAGGATACCTTGACACCATGCCTTATGAATTGATGCTTAAAGCACTGGATCATATTTGAAGTGGACCCCGACAGCGAATTGGAAGTTATTTTTCTTACCGGACCAAGAATTGAATATGACTATTAATCCCGCAAGGCATTTACTTATGAAGATGTCTTGTGGGTTTTTTTATTTTTTAATTTTGGGATATATAAAAATGCAAGAAATGAGTTTCAATTAATGTAATATTTTAACAATGATGTTATAATACTTTTAGAATTTAGTACTACTAAAAAATAGTAAAAAGGTGATAAGAAAGGGGTAACTATGAAAAGAGTAATAGCGTTAGTATTAATCATTATGATGTTAACGACTACTTTTGGATATGCTAGTTTAACCAAATATGAAGACTATGCATTAAAGCTAAAGGAAATCGGAGTCTTCACTGGTACGAATGCGGGATTTGAATTAGACCGAGCACCTACCAGAATTGAAGCAGCTGTTATGTTTGTTAGGCTTCTGGGTGCTGAGCAGGAAGCTCAATCAAAGAAATACAGTCATCCCTTTACAGACGTGCCAGGATGGGCCAGTGATTATGTTGGCTACTTGTATCATGAGAAACTATCAAATGGTATCGGTGAGACAACTTTCGGATCTACAGATACAATGCCTGCAAAAAGCTATATGACCTTTATTCTCAGGGCGTTAGGATATAGTGACTCTGCAGGGGACTTTACTTGGAACAGTGCATTGGAATTTGCTAAAAATCAAGGTGTACTTAATGGCCCAGACTATAATGAGTTAACAACACAAGCTTTCCTAAGAGACCATGTAGCTAAGGTAAGTTATGATGCCTTAAAGACTTCAATAAAAGATAGCATAAAAATTCTGGTTGAACAGTTGGTAGAAACAAATGCTATTGCTGTAGAAAAAGCAGTTACTATAGGGTTATTAGAAGATAATACAAATTATCCCGAGATAAATATTTCAAGCAGAGATCAATTATTAAAAATCGAAGCTGATCCAAGTAAAGGATTCAACTATCCTTTCTATCTATATGTGCCAAAGAATGTTAACCAAAGCAGTATCAAATATATGCTTGTTGAGCCCAATAATACAGGGGAAGTCAACGATGAATTTGATGTCCATGATTATGAAGCGAAAAATTTGATTCAAGAAGGTAAACCAAATGCTATTGCCGATGAGCTGGATATTCCACTCTTGGTGCCTGTTTTTCCACGCTTAGACTCAGAGTGGCAGATCTATACCCATGCATTGGATCGAGATAGCCTCATCATAGATGATGATATGATGGGCAGATTGGATTTACAGTTAATCAATATGATTGATTATGCTCAAAAAACATTAGCTTCCAATGATAAAGAAGTGAACAGAAAAGTGTTTATGAGTGGTTTTTCAGCATCAGGTAACTTTGCAAATCGATTTGTAGCCCTTCACCCTGAAAGAGTTCAAGCAGCAGTAACTGGAGGCGTTAATTGTATGCCGATATTACCAGTAGCAGAATATGAAGGTAATAAGCTCATCTACCCAATAGGTATTGGTGATATTAAAGAGATTGCTGATATAAATTTCAATCTGGAAGAATATAAAAATGTTGCTCAATACATCTATATGGGATACTTAGACGACAATGATACACTTTTCTACTATGATGCTTTTGATGATGAAGAAAAGGAGCTCATCCTTAAGGTTCTTGGCGGTGATATGCATGACAGATGGCAAAAAAGCATCGATGTCATTCAACAAACTGGAGCTAATCCGCAATTTGTAATGTACAACAATACAGAGCATGAAATAAGGAATGAGATGCTGGATGACATCATAGAGTTTTTAAGAAGTAATACGTCAGATGAAATTGTTCATATTGAGCCTCATGAATATTCTTTTGTAGAACGTGAGGAAGAATATAAAGAAATGACTATCGGCAGTATCATTACAAAAGAAACTGAAGGTGTGGATCCATGGCATGCTGGGATGATGGGAAGTTATGATGTTTTGCTTAGGCCTGATCCTAATATTAAGGTTGTTACTCCTGGAGATGAAGGAACAGAGGAAGCAGTAAAACAGCGAGAAGCCATGCAACTATTCGCTAGAAAAGCTGGAAAAACGTATTTGGAAGACATCAACGGCTATAGATATGAATGTAAGGTAAACGGGACCGCCAGCTGTGTATTTAATGATAACAATATGTTTTTTATTATGAGTATTCCATGGATACCTCAGGGGACTTATAAGATTATTCCTGAAAATTCAACAGAGGGATATAAATGGATTTTTAATACTGATTTAGTTATATCGGAAACACATTTCAGTGAGTAGGAACTTATATCTTGAAGTGCAATCTATAATAGCTAGCATTATGTCAAGGACCTAATCCTATACTTTTTAGCGTTAATCAGACAATTTAGCGTTACTCTATTCGCTAAATTGTATCAATCAATCAGTCCTTAAACAGTAATTAAAGTGCCGAAAGGCACTTTTTTTAGATGAAAGATGAAAGTTAAGGATGATTTTGCTTAGGCAAGATCTTCTTTTTTGTTTGTTCTGTTTATATTATAAGAAAGTCTTTGCAGTTGTAGTGAACAGGGCTTGCCCCTGTCAGATATTATTCTTAATCAATCATATTATACCATATTTTTACATTCCAGTACCCTTTTATTGTGACAAAATTGCCCCGTCCCCATGTGTCTCCCAAAAACAGACAAAGAGATAAGAGGATACTTTGTTGCTGCAGGGGTAAATAATATTAGTGATCTGCAACATCGGGAAAAATGTAAAAGGAATGAAATAATTAGAGCAGTTAAATCGATTGAGGGAGTTTCCATAAGACAGCTATTCAGAATAACAGGGATATCCAAAAGTGTTATTGACAGAGCATAGAGGATAGTGAGCTATTATGGGACGGTGAATGATCTGACCCCTTGTCCTACATGTCCTACATGATATCCGCAGCAGGGTAGATATCCGAAAATTCAACATTGATTTTTTCGACATTGCTTCTGCCTAATGTATCGTCTTCAGCGATTCCTTCTTCCACTGTTCCTTCCACTGTTCTGACAGGCAGTATTATATGGACTTCACTGCCTTTACCGTCTATACTGCTGATTTTTATTGTGCCTTCATGCATTTCTACAAGTGCCTTAACCAGGGATAACCCTATTCCGCTGCCTTCTCTGTTCCTTGTCAATGTTTTATCGACCTGTCCAAACCTTTCAAAAATGATGTTCAGTTTGTCTGCTGGGATCCCTATGCCCGTGTCTTTCACAAAGATAGCAATCTGATCATCCATATCTATTATCTCAACAAATATCTCGCCACCTTTATCAGTGAATTTAATAGAATTAGAAAGAAGATTGAGTATGATCCTTTCGATTTTATCTGCATCGACAGCTGCTACTTTCTCTTCGACATCTGTATCAAAGACAATCGTAAGGCCCAGGTTTTCAACATAATCTGCAACAGACAGTGTAATTTCCTCTATGATACTTACTATGTTTTGGCTTTTCAGATCCAGTCTTAAATATCCTGAATCAAACTTTGAAAGATCAATAAGATTGTTTACTAGCCTTAACAGTCTGTAACAGTTTTGCTTCATCATTTTAAGGTTAATTTTTAAACTTGTTTCAATATTTTTTGGTTGGTCAGCATCACCAGAAAAAGATAGGACCTGGATTGCACCAAGTATGACATTTAAAGGGGTCTTGAGTTCATGCGAAATATTCGAAAAAAAGTCTGTAAGCAGTTTGTTATATTCTTTCGTCTCAATCAATTCTTTTTCATTATCTCTTATTTCGTTTTTAAGCTTGCTGATTTGCTTTCGCTGGCTGATATCTCTGAATATACTGATATACGAGAGTTTTCCCTGATATAGCAAATAATCGTTCAATACTTCCACGTCAATTACTTTACCCTGCAACGATACAACTCTGTACTCAATCAGAGAAGGAGCTGTCAATTTTGATCCTAATCTTTCGATATGCAGGCTTACGTAATCTCGTTCTTCAGAATGAACGAAACACAACGATTCCATTCCTATAAGGTCTCCCGGATTTTCAGCTCCGAATAATCTTGCTGCCCTGTCATTTGCGAAAATCAACCTGTCTTTATTAGAAACTGTGATTGCATCACTTGAGTTATTTATAATCAATTCATAACACTGATTGTTCTGAGCCAGCATTTCCTCTATCATTTTGCGTTGTTGCTCTTCTTGCTTCAGCTTGGTTGTAGCGATATGCAACTCATTATCAATCTTGTCTATTTTATGAAACAAGATCGCGTAGGGCCTCTTTAACCCTGTCTCAATGATTGCTTTATACAAAAATATGTACGCAATCACCCTGATGAGGTGAGACCATATATTTGTCCAGTCATAGGGGCCGAAAAAACTGGTAAATAGTGTTTCTGATACCACCATTGCGATTAGATGGCATTCCATATAATAGAAAAACTTATTGTCCATATTTTTTCTTAGATTAAAGTATAGTACGGCGACCAGTAAAAGAACTGAGGAAATTATATATTCACTGACGATCTTAAACTGTGTAAGCCCTTGACCATAATCATAACATGCCGGAAATATCTTAAAATAGAGTATGGATGTTATGATAAAAATTGTACCAAAAAAGTAGGAAAAAAAGATCAAATAGGTTCTTAAGTTTTTCACGTCTTTATAAAGCAATAAGGTAGAAATTAGAAGAGTGATGGCACTCATGTATCTTGCAGCGATCCAAAACTGTACAACAATGATTTGACTTCCTTGCTCGAATATTATTGATACGCCTTTGTAGATGAATATATGAAACATATCGACAATACCGATAAAAAAGTAACCGATCCCTAAAAATATAATAAAATTATTCTCTCCTATACTCTTGTTGTTAAGAGCAATCGTAAATAATCCGAAAGATACCAAACATGTAAAAATCTCTGCTGAAGTATGGAATAGAAGATGGTATGAAGAACGAGTAACAATTAAAAATGTTAAGAACGCTATAAAAAGACAGATTTCAATTATGTTTTCCCTACTCAGATGATCCGGTTTCTTTATATTCCTTGGTAAAATTTTTTAAGTTCCATTTAGCACCTCTTGCATCAATCTTTTTAATATATTTAATAATTATCTATGTAAACTTTTTAAAGTTTTCACGGTATCATTATGAATCAAAGTTATCATGGCATCTACGATTTATAGACTTGCTCGTTCTCCCAAAAATTATTTTCCACAATATTCTACATTAAATGTTCTACATTCAGCTTCATTTTCCTTTAAAAGAATGAAAAATGACCTGAAAACCAAGTCATATGTTTTTAAATAAGCTTTATTTGCCCCTAGCATCAGGACAAATGGGGACGGGGCAATTTTGTCACAATAAAAGAGTGCTGGCATGTAAAAATATGGTATAATATGATTGATTAAGAATAAGAGAAACAAGGTACTTGATCACAAAGTCATACCTTATTTTTTTGAATTTACTGAGCGACTTTATGGATCTTAAGGAAGAAGATGTTTCGTCGGATAGATAAAGAGAGCAACGGATATATAAACAACCGGGGGGACGGTTCGGAACCACTGAAAAAGTAGGTTTTTTAACAAATATATAGCTGTAAATTTTGCGGTTTTCTGCTTCTTTTTAAGTTT
>JADQBM010000118.1 GCA_016278615.1 Clostridia bacterium
AGTTCCACTTTTCTCGTTGAGAATGGCAACTCTAACCAATCTAAGATTGGAAAGTTCCACTTGTTAGGTCATTGTGTTTCACAAAATCTTCTACTTAAACTCATACTGCTCCGAAGGAGTTCTATTCAAACTTATCACTTGAATTACTACTCCGAAGGAGTCCACTTAAACTTAACACTTAACTTACCCTACTCCGCAGGAGTCCACTTAAACTCATACTACTCCGAAGGAGTCTATTTACACTTAATATTTACGTTTATCTTGGAGGTTAACATGAAAAAGGGAATTAATGCTTGGGATTTAACCATGCTTGCTTTAGGTACAATAGTCGGAGGCTCCTTCTTTTTAGGCTCAGCCATTCCTATTAAAAACTCAGGCCCTTCAATTATTATTGCATATATTTTGGGTGGGTTTTTGGTCTATTTTATTCTTCTCGCTTTATCAGAGATGACCGTTGCTGAATCCTTGCCCGGCTCCTTTAGAAGCTTTGCACACCACTACTTAGGCCCTTGGATTGGATTCATAGTCGGATGGCAGTACTGGACGGGAATGGTATTGGCTATGTCCAGTGAAGCTGTAGCAGTCTCTATCCTTCTCAAGGTACGGTTCCCAGAGCTTCCCATCATGTTAACTGGTGGCATCATCATTGTTCTTACAACAGTGGTTAATCTATTGGGAACAGATAAACTAAGCAAACTCGAATCTGTTATGGCCGTAGTCAAATTATTGGCCATAATAGGATTTATATTCATAGCTTTTGGTCTAATTTCCGGGACTTTCTTTGAAAGACAAGTTGTGATTTACCCTTTAAAAGATGCTTTTTGGGCAGGTGGGTTCATGGGATTTGCAGGGAGTATGCTAATTGTTATGTTTACCTATGCAGGTTTTGAAATAATTGGGCTTGCAGCATCCGAAGCTGAGAATCCTCATCAAACTGTCCCTAAAGCAATTAATGCTACGGTTATCATTCTTTCTGGCTTATATATATCTGCCATATCTCTGCTATTATTTCTGGTTCCCTATGAAATACTATCTGAAGAAGTCAGCCCTTTTGTAGCGGCCCTTTCTTTTCAAGGGATCACATGGGCTTCCAATGTAATGAATGTCATACTGGTTGTTGCCATTGTATCCACCATGTTTGCAGCAAGTTTTGGAATAGCACGAATGTTAAATTCTCTTGCTCAAGATGGATATGCGCCCAAATGGATTAAGGATAAAAAAGACATTCCCTCAAAGTGTATTATCTATTCTGGCTCGGCAATACTTTTAGCCTTTTTATCCTCTTTTATCTTACCTAAAAAAGTGTATGTTTTTCTTGTAAGTTCAGGCGGCTACTCTCTACTGTTCGCCTATTTGATTATCTGTGTAACACATTATCTTTTTAGAAAAAAAGAAGGTTGCCCACCAAAAGGTAATTGTCAGCTTCCAGGATATCCTTATACGTCATTTGTAACCATTATAGGCCTTGTTCTTATTATTAGTAGTATGCCTTTTATTGAAGGTCAAGGAGCCGGGCTTATTGCGGGCCTTGCTCTTACCGTTATGTATTCTTTAATCTATTTTTTTATTTTCAAAAAAAAATAAGCAGAGTTTTTCTCTGCTTAACAGTCAAAAGTATCAAAAGTTTTACTAAATTTTTTCATCTTCGTGATTAGAAGCATTTGTCTGGTTTTGCTGATCTTCTACAGATTGTTCTTTCAAAAGTTCATCTTCACCAGATACTTCTTTATAAAAGACAGCTAAAGAAACATATAAATAAGGTGTTAAAAATAGGCTTCCAATGCCAAATGTTAGAGCTGTCACGATAATCCATCCAATGAAAGAGAGTCCCAATATAAACATTTTCCCTTTATTTCCACGCATCATTTGTTTACTTTGATTAATAGCTTCTCCTGGGCTCATATCCGGATTATCGTTTAAAATGAAATAAGCTTGAGAATATCTGAGTATTGCAATAATACCGGGTATAATAAATAGTAATGACCACAATATCGTATAAACCGCTATTAAAAGATTTAAAATTGCAGCTGATCCAAAATTATTAAAACCGTCAAACAGATCATTTATTTCTACTTTTTGGTCTCTTGCAAGTTTCATTACAAAAAAAACCAAGCCCAAGGTAAGGGGTCCACCTATCACGATGGAGTATGCCAATGTCAAGATACCAGAAGTACCCTCTGAAAAAATTTTACCAATGGTATATGTAGGTGCATTCAAAATAATTAAATAAATAAGTGCAACAACAACTGCAATTTTCCAATTATCTTTTAGAAAGCCTCTTGCCTCGGACTTTATTTGAGAACTGGGTTTAGTAACAATAATATTCGTCATATAAATCTCCTTATCTTTAAAATTCAATACCATTATATCAAAAATACCTGACTAAATGCATCATTTTTGAAAAGCATTTTTAAGTTTACCATAATAATTTTACCGAAAACCACAATAGACTCCTTCGGAGTAGTTTAAGTTTAAGTGGACTCCTTTGGAGAAGTTTGAGTTTAAATAGAAGAACTACTAACGGGCAGGCACGGGACCAGCCCCTACAGACTTACTTTTTTTACTTACACTTAAGCTTCAACTTTTCTTTTTATGCTTCAACTTACCCTTTCTTTCACTAGCCTTACTTCTCTTATCTGTCTTACGGACAACCGCAAGGGTCGTCCCTACATATCTCTCATCTGGCCTCCTGTCTTTCATTATTCATTATTCATTATTCATTTTTCATTATTCCCTGTCTCCTGATTTATGCTTCGCGCACAAAAAACACCCGAAGAAAAAGCAAATTGCAAATTGTAGCCTCCCGTATCTCCATCCACATCTAAGACCTCTCCGGCAAAATAAAGATGCTCATTCTCCGCAGATGACAATCGCTTCAGATTCAACTGATTTAAAGAAACCCCACCTGAGGTTACCATAGCGGTTTCGAAACCACCCATATCTTTCACCCTTAGAGGATCTGACATGATTTTATTGGCCACTTCCATTAATTCTTTATTGGACACTTGAGATGTTTTCTTATGACTGTCAATATGACAAAGTGTAAAGATTGTATCCACGAACCTTTTAGAAAGTTCAAAATAATCACGTATCAGAGTGTTAAATTCTAACTTGCTATTTATTAAATGTTTTTTTAACTCTTGAATAGCCTCTTCTTTGCTTTTCTTATTAAAATAATTCACAACGAGAATATCGCCTCTTTCAATATTTCTTGAAAGATCCAATATCCCCGGCCCTGAAAGAGACTTATGGGTAAAAAGAACATCTCCAGTGTTTTCTGCTATCTTTTTGTCATGTCGATAAACTTCTATTTTAGCTTTTTCAAAAGAAGTACCAGATAAATGTTCATAAGCATAACCTTCTATAAAAACAGGCACCAGTCCTGGCTTAGTACTATTTATTTTAACATTTAAAGACTTAAGCGCCTCAAAAAAACGCCCATCCGATCCAGTAGTGGGATAGGAACATCCTCCTGTGGCAACAACAAGATTTTTTGCTAAATAATGCTGATCTCTTGAATAGACTTTAAAAACCCTATGATTTTCTTCATATACTACCTTGTCAACCACCCTATTGTATTGAAGCTGGACCTGATTCTCTTGACAGTTTTCAACAAGTGTATTCAATACATCTTTTGCCTGTAAAGATTGTGGAAAAACTTTTCCATCTTCTCTTTTTATCATTTTAACATGCCTTTTTTCAAAATATTCCAAAAGAGCATCGTTGCTGTATTTATATAATATTTGTCGAACTTCCTTTCCTTTGTCTCCAAAATGAATTAAAAAATCTTTAATAGAACCATCATGGGTCACATTACACTGCCCGCCACCCGTCATGAGCAACTTGATACCGGGTCTTGAATTTCTTTCAAGAATAATAGAATCTAAATTTGGATCCAGATGGCAACCACAAAAAAGACCTGCTGGTCCTGCTCCAATTATTATGACATCATAAAGCAAAATAACACCCCTCAAAAGAAATTTTATTAAAATAAAATTTCTCTATTTAAATTAAAACAATTTTAATGCTATGTATAGGGCAATCCAGAAAAATCCTGGGACTAGAAATAGTAGAATGAACCATATCTTTCTTCGGGATCTTTTAATATACGCACTTTCTACCTCTGGTTCTATTTCATCAACAATGGTATCTTCATTAGGGAATTCATATATGGGAGTCGCCGTTATGATTTCTTTTGCTTGATCCAGACACTCTAAAGGTACATAGATATCAATCCCATACATAGAAGTCCCCATATAAATTTCTAAATACCCTCCTGTTCCTCTATGTTTTTTAAGTATGGGTATCCCTTCGGTGCTTAAAAGAGCTGCCATATTATCTGCTTCAAATGTGTTTCCAACTGTCGTCAGTAACGCTTCATGATTATTTTGTGTTTTCTTCATTAAGAAGCCCCCTTATTACAAATTATTACCCTGTATTCTAATACAAAAAAGTTGTTACCGCTTTTTACTTTTATAACTATTATAAAGCTTTACGACTGGCAATCCGTGCCGTAGCTTGAAGAATGGGTTATTATAGATCAGCTGTTTTATCCCCGGCGTTTTTAGAAACCCAATTAATTTGTCAAAATCCGAATTATCAAAAGAATTCATCGCTTGACGAAAATGATCCAATTTCATAATATCATCATAAATGGGCTTTGCCAAATCATTATAATCACTTCCATTAATAATGGACTGCGCCGCCAGAATTCCGCTTTCTATTGCATTAAAGGCCCCCACTCCAATCAAATCATCTGTAAAACCTGCAGCATTTCCAACTAAATAAATATTATTAATTTTATGACGTCTAACAAGACCCGTTAAATATTCTGTATCGTATTGATGGGTGATTTTATATTGAATATTTTCAATTGAAAGAAAGGTTTTCCAATAATGGTCTAATTCATCTGTGCAACTGTTATTAATTATTAAGGCGAGTGTTGCTTCTTTTGAATTATTGGGAATAAGATAGCCAAAAGATTTATTTGCGTATTTTTCGTTAAACCATACGGTAGATGAATCGACTTTAAAATCTCCTAAAACCACAGCAACTCTTATCTGTGTAATAAAGGAATCCTTCCATACATTTAATTGTTTTGCTATGGAAGCAGTTGCAGTTGCAACAACAATATGCTCAAACTCTTTTCTGATATCATTTGAATCCACATAGGAATTATACCGGACGGGTGTGCTTATCTTTGAGGCTATTTGTTTCTCAAGAGAATACGGATCAAGCCCCCGCTTAAATATATAACCTAAATTCCCTTTGGCAATTGTCTTCTTATTAGGTGAAATCATTATTTTTTCTCGTAGATTGAACAATGGGTTAACACAAAAATTATATTTTTCACTTAAATACTCTAAAGGATCTCGATTAACTCTACTAATTAGATTTGACCATATGCTCGAATAGTCTAATGCATCACCTATAGCACCTCTTTTTTCATATATCACCGGTGTAATGCCTGCTTTTTCCAGCTCAAAAGCGCAAGATAAACCAGATATCCCTGCTCCAATTATTGCAACCCTCATGTAGTGTCACCTCTTCTTTTTATTTATTCTAAGAAATTTAGCACCATATTTCGGAATGTTTAACGAAGATTGATATAAAATCTGTTTAACACCCGATAAACCTATTGACCTTATTAGTGTGTCATAATTGTCATTGGTAAGATTATTAAAGGCTTTTCTGAATTCATAAAATTGCTTTGTCCTTCTTGTTATAGGTTTAATTAGCTTTTCATAATCTTCTCCCGTGCAGATTGACCGTGCTGCCATTATACCCGTTACAATGGCATTAACCTGTCCGAATCCTAAAAATGAATCTAATGCACCTCCTGCGTTTCCAATAAAGTATATGTTATTCACTTTATTTGGATAGGCATACCCAGCTAAATGTTCTAGTTTGAATTCTTCAATTATGGTGTATTTAATGTTCTCCGTATATAAAAATTCTTCCCAGTATGCATCTATTTCTTTTTCATCGACATCCGAAACTACCAAAGTAATAAATGCCTTATTCTTATTATATGGGGCTAAATACGCATATCCTTTTTTGCAATAATTCTTATTGACCCACATGATTTGCGTATTGGGGTCGAAGTTTCCTAAGACCACAGCGCCTCTTTCATAACCTTGGAACCACTCCTGCCAACACCCCAATTCATCGGTCATGGAAGGTTCTCCTGAGGAAATGACAATGTGGTCATACATGCCCTCAAGGGCATCATAATAGACATTTTCATTGAATCGAACTTCTGTACCTTTTAATTGTGAAAAGATTTGTTTCTTTAAATCATTGTTTTCCCTACCTCTAAAAATAAAGTATCCAAGATTACCTTTTATTGTAGAAGTTTTTTGGGGAGCATTATGAACCAGTGTATTAATTGTATTTAAAGGTTTTATATCGATATCATATTTCTTATGAATAAGTCTCAATGCATCTCGAATAGGCCTATGAGTAACTTCCAATAAAGAGGCTACATGTGAAAATTGCTCTCCAATAAAGCTATTTCTTTCAAATATGACAGGTTTCACGCCATATCTTTCCAGCTCATGAGCACAAGCTATCCCAGATACACCCGCACCAATAATTGCTACTTTCATTTTCATTTTCTCCTATTCCATCATTTTCTTTTCTGTTTAAATAAATATAATAAAATCTAAGTATCTAAGTATAATATTTGCATTAATATCAAAAAATATGAATGTACATTTATTAAAGCATTAAAGATGTAGTATTTTAATCACTATAGGAGGTCTATATGGAAAATATAACCGGCACTGTTATAAAGCATTCACTTTTAAATTCTATTGAAAGAGAGAAGCTCCTTTTAGAAAAATATAAGGCATACAACACCTTTATTAAGAACAAAGAAACCAAAGAACTCCTGGAAGAATTTCAAAGTACTGCTCGGGAACATATTGCTCTACTAAAAGAAAAGATTCAAAAAATTGGAAATTAAGGATTGGTGAAAGTATGAAAGATGAAAGTATCTTAAAAGATATACTACAAACTCGTATTTCCAATCAGGCTTATTATAATGAAAATTTAATAAGCCATCGCAATCCAGAGATTAGGCAAGTATTTACACAAATGCGAGATGATGAAACACGTAGCATAATAAAATTGCAAAAAAGAATAAAACGCCTAGAATCAGCTCCCAGTGTGATTTCTACAATTTTACCTTCAAAACCAAAGTTTTGACCCAAGCGATTATTCTTTGGAATATAGACTTTCGGACTGATGGATAAGGAAAAGAGAAAATTTATGTTAATAATAAAGAATAAGTTAAAAAAAAATAAGCCGGATAAGCCATGGACAAGCTTTCTAGCTTTATATTTCTTAGTATTCTTTATTCTTTTTTTAATTCTAATCCTTTCAATAATGTTATATTTAGGACTATTGTCACATTTTCGTAATATCATAGCCATGATAATGCTGGTAACCATAGGGGTTTTATTCCTTTTCTTACTTTCAATGTTCATTGCCTTAGTATATGTTTATCATGCAAATACTACCAACTCTTATTCTTTATTCTTATCACAGATAGGGCTTCAATACTTAATGCCAATCCTAATTTTATTATCAAAACACTTTAGGAATTATAACGACATCCTACTCTTTTATATCAACTTAAATAATGTCCTTGTAAAATCAAGCAAAAAAAAGTATTTTTCAAAAAAAACTCTGGTTTTATTACCTCATTGCCTTCAAAATCCCAAATGCCCCTACAAAATTACAGGCTTCATATCTAACTGTAGAAAGTGTCTTAGATGTGATATAGGTCATATTCTTTTATTGAGTGAAAAACATCATATCCCTTCAATAGAGGTGGTCACCGGTGGAACGGCTGCCAGAAGTGCAGTGATGAGAAACAACCCAGAATTGATTATTGCCATTGCATGTGAAAGAGACTTAGCTTCAGGAATCGCTGAAACAAAAGGTGTTCCTGTAATAGGTCTGTTAAATAAGCGGCCTCATGGCCCCTGTATTCATACCTGCATATGTATGGAAGAATATCAAAATACCCTTGAAGAACTTATTGTACAATCCAATAGATATCATAAATTTCAGAGAGAAAGCTCTTTTAAAGCTTACGACACTACCCACTCATTTTTGTGTAATGAAAGGAGATTCTAATTCTCATGGCATACATTTTTTTTTATTCATCCATAGTGGTCGTATATGTTTTGTTTTTTATTTGCTGTATCTTTAAAAAGCCCCTTCTTTCAAATATAATTATTGGTCTCACAACCATTGGCTATTCACTTATTAACGATATCCTTTTAGGGGACCAACTGAAGCTCTTTCATTATATTAACCCAGAGATCTCCACACTTTATATGGTTATATCCGCCGCTTTAATCTATCCATTGCTTAACATTACCTATACACTATTTTTACCCACCAAAGGTAAGAAAGTTTTGATTTATACATCCCTATGGATTGCCGCCATGCTTCTTTTTGAATATCTCAGTATCATTGCAAAAACAATTGTATTTACAGGGTGGCAACCAGTCCCTTGGTCTTTTGTACTCTATGTTGTTACATATGTATGGATCTATTTCTTCTACAAATTACTCATTAAAAAATACAATCCAACAAGGTCATAATACATGTCAAGTTACCTACCATATCTCTCCATTAATTTGAAATAAACAAAAAGGATGCATGCAACTAAAATACTGGCAACACTAAAAAGAAACAAACTCATGAATTTAAATCCTTCCTTTTATCAAGTATTGTGATGCAGACCCAGCTTAAAAGTCCTATTGCCGCAATATTAACACCGATGCTGTCAATTTGCTGCCAATTCATGTACTCAAGTGCTTTTCTTTTCAAAAGGAAAAACTCTACTATAGAAAACATCGTGCTGACCACAGGAACATACAAGATCACCGCCCATTTTTTGGCAGGGTGATACTGTGTAAAAAGGACGCCAATAACAAAAACCGGCCCTAATATAAAAAAGAGAGAAGACCCTAACACACTGATGATGGGGCGATGAATCCTATAATACCCATGGGATATAAACTGTGAGTCTACAAAAATCTGCATACAGGCAGCAAAAACACCTCCCCAAATATTAGTTTTTAATGTTTTCCAATCAATTAATGCGAAAAACAATATCCAATTTATTAAAAATAGTATAAGCCACTCCATTTTAAACCCTCATTTTTATTTTATTATGTATATATCTTTATTAACCAATGGGTCACTGAAGATAAACTGAATTCCATTACTTGATCCATGAATGTAATAATAAAGCCTAAAAGAATAAAGGCAGAATAAACAATAATCACTCGCTTCTTCTTTTCTTTTATGAGTTTAGGCATATCTATAGCTATTAATAAACCGAAAATAAGTAAAATAAAAAAAATTTTATAGACCAAAATATTTAACCCCTTCCTTTTATCTCATTAAACAGCTCACAGCTCTAAGACTCCCACCTCTATAGGTGGCGAGATTATGAGCTGCTAAATTCGAAAGTTGCCTTTTTGCCCCAAGCTTGCTTGGCAAGGCAAAACGGACAGCAGTGA
>JADQBM010000093.1 GCA_016278615.1 Clostridia bacterium
ATTGTTTCAATTATAATATATATTAGGCTGATTCCTACTTTTGAGAAGAATTTACAGAAGTTAAATAACAATAATGAACGAAGAAAAAAATCAAATGGAAGTGCTTTACAAGTACTATCTAAAATACTTTGTTCAAACAGAGAAGAAAGAATATTTTTTAGATTTGCTTCCAATATGATGAGAAATGAACGGGAATTTAAGCTTAAAGTCTATCCTGCATTGGGGTTTTCTTTCATCTTTCCCTTTATATTTATATTTAATCAGCTGCAATATAGAGGATTTGAGAGTATTGCATCGGGTAATTCCTATTTCAATATATATCTTTGTGCATTGCTGCTTCCTACTGTGACTATGATGATTAAATACTCAGGAAAGCATAAGGGCGCTTGGATTTATAAGGTTATTCCTTTAAAAGAGGTGGCGCCCATCTATAAAGGAACTATAAAAGCACTTGTTTCCAGGCTTTTTTTGCCAATTTACAGTATAGAGTGCATTATATTCATGAGTATTTTCGGCATGAGAATATTTTGGGATTTGTTTGTTGTTTTTCTAAATATTCTTTTGTTCACGGTTATTTGCTTTAAGATCCTTAAGAAATCATTGCCTTTCTCAGAGGCTTTTGAAGCAACTCAACAAAATAACGGACTGATTGTATTTCCTTTAATGCTCATTATGGGAGCATTGGGTGCCGTTCATTTTGCTTTTACATTATTCCCTTATGGGGTGTTTCTATTTATTGTGATATTGATACTTGTAAATTTCCTCCTTTGGAAAAAAGCATTCATTCTTTCTTCCTATGGTGCAAAAAAACATTGAATGAATAAAATAAAGAAAAAAGGAGGAGAAATAATGGAATTGTTAAAGTTGCCCGTAGGTATTTCAAGTGTTCCGTATATCACTCCCACTGTCCACGTCGTATACCCTCAGGTATACGGGATACACTCAAATGTTCAGTTTAAGATTAATCAAGATATTTTTAATTTATTAATAGAAGTTCTTTCCATGTTACAGCAGCCAGGTTTGGTTACGGTAATGTCTGGTACTTATGAAATTAAAACCAATCAGAGAAATATTTTGAGCTTGACGTTAAACTATTTAGGTGATTTTCGCGGCGCACATCCTATTACAGTAGTGAAAGCTTTCACTACTGATGTGACAACAGGCAAAAATTATCAACTAAAGGATTTATTTACGCCTGACAGCGATTATGTAAAGGTATTGTCCAAAATAATTGAAGCACAAATTGCAATGCGAGATATTCCTATGTTAGATGGATTTGAAATAATTCAACCCAATCAGGATTACTATATAGCAGATAAAAGTCTTGTCATCTATTTTCAACAGGTAGAAATATCCCCATACTATGTAGGATTTCCTTATTTCATAATACCCATTTATGATATTTCAGATATCATATTAGAAAATGGACCATTAGGAAAAATGGTAGATTTTTTTTGACAGTCTCTTAAATTGCAGTTAAATAGGATCATAAATAGGAGTTCTTAGATTCAGATGGAATTATTATTCACCTGGAGCTAAGGACTTTGTTTTATTGGGTGCCGTAAATATGCAAATCTAATTATTTTATGAATTTTGAATATTATCATAGAAATTGTCATAGAGATTACTAGATGTAATGAGCCTATTTTATATAATTTAGGAGGCGTTAATTTGATAATCGCTCTGCTGCTATTTTGTTTGGGTCTGGTTTTGATTGTAAAAGGAGGCGATTTGTTTATTGATTCATCCATCAATATCGCCAGATCCTATCATCTGCCTGAAATCTTTATTGGCGCTACGATAGTAAGCATAGCAACAACAGCACCTGAAGGAATTGTATCTATCACAGCAGCAGCTACAGGACATACAACCATGAGTATAGGAAACGCAATCGGTTCTACCATATGTAATACAGGTCTAATATTAGGCATCACCAATCTTATAGTGCCTAGTAGAATTAAGGGAAGATTTTTTAAAGTAAAATCCATTGTGCTTCTGTTTTTCTTTATTGTTCTTTCTTTCCTTGCATATGATGGATGGATTGCTAAAAGTGACGCACTCATGCTCGTTATGCTTTTGCTGGGATACATGGTTTTAGATACACTCATATTGAGATATAAAAATAACCAAAATGTTCGCAGTGATAAGGAAGTTCTTGGCTTGGGAGATAAACCTAAGATACTATTCTTTTTTTGTATAGGCATATTTTGTATTATTGGAGGATCCAATCTTCTGATAGATAACGGAATATACTTAGCCAAATTTATTGGGGTTCCGGAATCCGTCATAAGTTTATCCCTCATCGCTTTTGGGACTTCTTTGCCAGAACTAACAACGGCATTAGTTGCATTAAAAAAGGGGCATACAGCCTTATCCGCTGGCAATATAGTTGGCGCTAATATATTAAATATAACTTTTGTGATCGGGAGTTCAGGAATGGTAGCGCCACTTATAATAGAAGAGCAAAATCTGGTATTAGATTTTCCAGTTGCTTTTTTGATGATCCTTACCCTCTCAGTTCCTTGTTTCTTTAAGAATAAAATTAGTAGGCTTCAAGCTATTATTTTGTTAGGAATATATGTGACGTATATCACTACCCTCTACAATATATATATATATAATGCATATAAAAGAATATATGCCGGCATAAACTTTCGCTAAACCACAGTCAGATTGGGCTGTGGTTTTTATTATATATCACATTGCTACTGTGTATCATAATATGAATATGGAGATTATCTTCAGGTGGATTTCAAGGAGGCTTTACTATTATGATGGCAACAGTTCCATTAAGAATTATAGCAATAGCCTTAAGTATTCGTTAATACCTGGGGGAATTTTAGTTTTTGTAGGATTATTAAAATGGTTTTAACAAATTAAATTAATGATAGCATACATCTATGATAAAATAGATAGAAAGATGTTATTTCGCATATTATTTCTTAGAGGTATGAGATGCTAATTATTGATTGGAAACCTGATAAAACATTGAGAAAACCATTGTATAAACAGATTGTCATATATATTAAAGAAAGAATATCTTTAGGCGAATGGTCAGTAGGTACTAAATTACCTACTCAAAGAGAATTAGCAAAGGTTTTTGAAGTTAATAGGAGTACAGTAATTGAAGCTTTGGAAGAATTAAAAAGTGAAGGACTTATTGAAGGGAAAAGAAGTGGTGGAACTGTTATTATTAACAATACTTGGTCATTGTTAGCCGCTAATCCTCCACCGAATTGGCAACACTATATTAATAGTGGCATTCACAAGCCTAATCAACCTACGATACGGATGATTAATCAATTAGAATTTAAAAAAGAGATTATTCGGTTGGGAACGGGAGAACTTTCCCCAGAATTATACCCTAAGGACTTAATGAAAAAAGTTCTTCTAAAAATCTCAGATCAGATGGATTCATTAGGTTACGAGGAGCCGAGGGGTTCTTTTCATTTAAGAAAAACCATTAGTACATATATGGAGAAGTTTGGAATCATAACTTCGCCGGCTTCAGTTTTGGTTGTATCAGGATCCCTTCAAGCTTTGCAGTTGATTTCAATAGGCATGTTAAATCCTGGATCAACCATTTTAGTTGAAAAACCTTCCTATTTGAAATCTCTTTATATTTTTCAGTCGACTGGAATGCGGTTAAAGGGTATTTCTATGGATCATCATGGAATAAAAGTCAATGAGCTTAAGAATCTTGAAAGAAACAGGAATAACCTATTGTATACAATACCTTCCTTTCATAATCCAACGAGTATAACGATGCCCTACGAAAGAAGATGTGAAATTTTAAAAGTTTGCGATAAGTACAGGATACCTATCATAGAAGATGATGTTTATAGGGAATTATGGTTAGATGAGCCTCCACCTGTGCCCTTTAAGGCAATGGATAAGAATGGGACTGTGTTATATATGGGAAGCGTTTCAAAGTCTTTGGCTCCAGGGCTTAGAATCGGTTGGCTCATAGGTCCAGAACCGGTTATAGAGCGATTAGGGGATATTAAAATGCAAACAGATTATGGATCCAGCTCTCTTTCACAAAGGGCGCTATCAGAATTTATATCGAGTGGCCTCTATGAGAAATATTTAAGGGATCTGAGAGAAAAATTGACTTCAAGGAGACAACTAGCTTTGTCTATTCTAGAACAGTATTATTCCGATATTGGAGAATGGAAGAAGCCTCGTGGCGGATTTTATATTTGGCTCAAGCTAAAAAGGCCCATTTCAATGGAGAAATTGTTTTCATTAGCATCCGCTGATGGAATCCTTATTAATCCAGGTAATATATATGATTTTTCAAATAACCAAAATATAAGAATTTCATATTCATATGCTTCTTTAATAGATTTAAGAGATGGGCTCAAGCGGTTGGCGCAGATTATTAGAAAATGTGATAATAACTAAGTTTTAATAATTCGTTTGTTGGTTTTGGTTGGGCAAAAATAATGATACTTGGTTGGAGACATAAAAACACGATAGAGATATAATATTTGTAAAATAGTCTAACCAAAGGAGAGAGAGATTTGTTTAATTTTTTTACTCAAGGATTTATGTTGGGAATTGCGTATGTGGCGCCCATCGGAATGCAGAATCTATATGTCATTAATACTGCTTTAACTCAAAATAAGATTAGAGCCTATCAGGTGGCATGTATAACAATTTTTTTTGATATTTCATTAGCCCTTGCTTGTTTTTTTGGAATGGGCGCTCTAATGGAACAAATCCAGTTACTTAAGATGGGCATTTTATTAGTTGGAAGCATAGCAGTCATATTTATTGGAATACAACTCATTAGAAGTACACCTAATACCAATACAACAGTCGATGTAGATAAAACATTGATTCAAATTATTATTGCATGCTTTCTAATAACGTGGGCAAATCCCCAAGCATTAATAGATGGTTCCTTATTATTAGGTGGATTTAGAGCTTCTCTTATACCACAAGCCTCAAAAATATTCATTATGGGCGTATGTGTCGCGTCCTTGTCTTGGTTTATAGGGATAACAACTTTTACAGTACTTTTTAAACATAGCTTTAATGTTAAAATAATCAAGATGATTAATATTATCTGCGGCGGGATAATGGTGTTTTATGGATTGAAGTTAGGTTATAGCTTTATGCAGATTATCATATACTAACTTTAACGTAGGAATCGTTAATATAGGAAATTCTCATATTTAGCAACATAAGCATTTATGATATTATTGGAAGTAAGCAATTTTAATTGATAAAGATTGCAAGTAGAGAGGAATTCAAAATGAGTAAATCAGTAGTACTGGCTGAAAAGCCTTCTGTAGGCAGAGATATTGCTAGAGTATTGCGTTGTCATAAAAAAGGAAATGGCTGTTTAGAAGGGGACAAGTATATCGTCACATGGGCGTTGGGGCATTTGGTAGAATTGGCGGCACCAGAAAACTATGAAGAAAAGTATAAGTCATGGAGAATTGAAGATTTACCCATTATACCTGATAATCTTAAGATAGACGTAATCAAAAAGACCAGCAAACAATATCATGCGGTTAAAGAACAGCTCAATAGGAAAGATGTAAATGAAATTATTATTGCAACAGATGCAGGGAGAGAAGGGGAACTGGTAGCAAGATGGATATTAGAAAAAGCGCATGTTAGAAAACCCATCAAACGCCTATGGATTTCCTCTGTTACAGATAAAGCTATATTAGAAGGATTTAGCAAACTCAAGGATGGCAGGAATTATGAAAATCTTTATGCTTCCGCTGTAGCACGTGCTGAAGCTGATTGGGTTGTAGGAATCAATGCCACACGGGCATTAACCTGTAAATATAATGCCCAGCTTTCTTGTGGCAGGGTCCAAACACCTACACTAACCATGGTAAGTAGAAGAGATGAGGAAATTAAAAATTTTAAGCCGAAATCCTATTATGGCATAACAGCTGAAGGCCAAGGACTTAAGTTGACATGGCAAGATAAAGATACAAATGACATGAAAACATTTAATAAGGAAAAACGTGATAGAATCTTCACATCAATAAATCACAAGGAAGCGGAAATAAAAGAAGTCAATAAGGCCCTTAAGAAGAGTTTTTCCCCTGCACTTTATGACTTAACAGAACTCCAAAGAGATGCCAACCGTATTTTTGGTTACTCTCCAAAAGAAACACTATCCATTATGCAAAAACTATATGAAAGTCGTAAAGTCCTGACTTATCCCAGAACAGATTCTAGATATGTTACCACAGATATTGTGGATACCCTAAAAGATCGGGTCAGAGCTTGCGGTATAGGTTCTTATTCAAAGTGGGCGATGTTTGTATCCAGAAAACCCATCACAGCCAATAAGTCCTTTGTAGATAATAGCAAGGTTTCAGATCATCATGCTATTATCCCCACAGAGCAAACTGTATTGTTAGGCGAAATGACGGATAAGGAACGAAAAGTATATGATTTGGTTATTAAACGCTTTTTTGCAGTCTTATATCCCCCTCATGAATACGAACAAATCTCGGTGAAAAGCACCATTGGAGACGCTCATTTTGTGGCCAAGGGCAAGAGGGTCATTAAAGATGGCTGGAAAGAAATTTATGGACATTATTCAGAAGAGGAAGATTCAGATCAGGTAAAGGAACAGACGTTACCGGATCTCAAAAAAGGGGATCGTATAAAAATCAATAAGTTGAATGCCACTGAAGGAGAAACCAGGCCACCGGCGCCATTTAATGAAGCTACGATATTATCCGCCATGGAGAATCCTATAAAATACATGGATACAGATAATAAAGAATTGATTAAAACCATAGGCGAAACAGGAGGACTTGGCACAGTTGCAACAAGAGCAGATATATTGGAAAAGCTTTTTAACAGCTTTCTCATAGATAAGAAGGGTAAAGATATGTTTATCACTTCTAAAGGCAAACAGCTTCTCGAATTGGTTCCAGAAGAGTTGAAGTCACCTACTCTTACTGCTCAGTGGGAGCAAAGACTGGGAAGCATTGCTAAAGGCACTCTAAAAAAAGAGACATTTATCAGTGAAATGAAACGTTACGCTAAGGAAGCTGTGCGTGAAATAAAAAATAGTGAAGAAAAATTCAAGCATGACAATTTGACTAAAAACAAGTGCCCTGATTGTGGAAAATATCTTCTTGAGGTCAGTAATAAAAAAGGGAAGCTCCTTGTCTGTCAGGACAGGGCATGTGGATATCGAAAAAATCTTACATTAGTAACCAATGCAAGATGTCCCAACTGCCATAAAAAATTAGAGCTCCGTGGTGAAGGCGATGGACAGATTTTTGTATGTAAGTGTGGTCATAGAGAGAAACTTTCTGTTTTCAACGAAAGAAAGAAAAAAGAAAAAAGTGCGATGTCTAAGAGCGAAGTATCTCAATTCATCCAAAAACAAAACAAGAAAGAGGATGAACCGTTAAATACTGCCCTGGCAGATGCACTTTCAAAATTAAAATTAAAATAAGCAATAGATTACCAGCAGATAATATATTTGTATATGGTCATATAGTGCAATAAGCTACCAAGGAGAATGAAGATATGGAATATTTCGTGATAGCCAAACTTCCAAATCTTTAATTTCTTTGGTTTAATGGCATAAAGGACGCCACCTATGGTATAGGAAATCCCACCCCAAACAATTAAAAGAAGTCCTGAACTGACAATACGTGATGCTAAAGGATAGATTACAAAAATGGCAGACCATCCTAAAATGATATAGAAACTTGTATAAAGGAGCCTGGGCGCATTAAGCCAGAAGATTTTTAGAATTATTCCCGTAAAAGCTAAAGCCCATACAACGGTTAGCAAAGTGTAACCAACTTTACCCTGAAGGGTAATGAGACAAATAGGCGTATAGGTTGCTGCTATAAGAAAATAGATCATAATATGATCCACCTTCCTTAGGGTTTCAAGTGCTTTTTGAGGAAGAGTACTCCAGTGGTAAATAGTAGATGCTGAATATAATCCTAATAAACCCATAGAGAATATAATGGATGAAATAATTTTAATTTGATTTCCCGTAGAGATGGAAGCAAATAATAGAACTAAAAAACCAACGGCTGACAAAATACAACCTAATAAATGAGAGATTGAATTAATAGGCTCGCGAATTGATATTTTCATGTTAATACCTCCAGATGTAGTTTTGATTACCATGTAATACAATATAGACATTTTTGAATGATGTCAAGAGGGATAGTTCATAAATAATGATATATTTTGATTTATTATTTGATAGTTATAAGAATCTTATACATAGTACAGCGTTCTCCAAATACCTACGCATTCATATGGTCTGTTTTACGATTATACTGCGTCAAAGAAACTTGACGTAGAGCATACTACGCCTGCGTTTCTTTTTCTTGCCTAATCAAAAAACAACCTCATAGTAGTACCCAGTTATTTAGAGAACGATGTACTAGATGATTTCGAAACTAAGAAATTTAATAATTGCAAGACAAAATCTATTTTTGAAGGAGCGATATTTGTGGAGAAAACCTTAGTTATTATTAAACCTGATGGCATCAGAAGGGGTCTCGTTGGCGAAATTCTATCCCGATATGAAAGAAAAGGATTGAATATATTAAAAATGGAAATGGTAGACCCAGACAAAGATACGCTAAAGGCGCATTACCACGAGCATGTTGGAAAAGATTTTTTCGAGGAACTCATTCAATTTATGATGAGTGGAAAAATGGTTATTTTGATTGTAGAAGGGAATTATGCTGTTGAGACTGTTAGAAAGATTAACGGGAAGACCAACCCTCTTGAAGCAGAATGTGGAAGCATTAGAGGGGACTTTGCAAATTCTTTAACAGAAAACATTGTACATGGTTCAGACTCTATAGAGAATGCCCAGAAAGAAATTGAGATATGGTTTAATAATAAAAATTAATAGAGGAATAATGAAAAAAATGTCGAATAAGTAATTGTCAAATTAGATATTTATCAATAACTCAACTTTCTCACACGAAAGCTAATTTAAATGTTCATGTTACTATAGGAGACGTTCAATGTATTTATTTTTGTTTTGCAAACGAACCCTTAAGATAGGATTAAGCTTCAGCAAAGACGCGGTGCGCTAAACCCTTGCAACATGATATGTAGGAACCGGTTTTCATAGTAAATTACTAACTTATATGTTTAACTGAAATTTACTATGGAACTGAAAAACTCATGCCAATCAAAGAATTGGAGAGTTTCCACGGAGCGAATGGCAACTTTAACTAATCATAGATTAGAAAG
>JADQBM010000053.1 GCA_016278615.1 Clostridia bacterium
CAATATTCCCAATGGATTCCAAGCTTTCTTTACTTCACAAGTGTCAAACACAGGAGTATATATTTTAATACTATTATAGTCAATACTTATAAAGATTATTACAAAAATTAGTCCTCTAAATCCATATTATAGTCACCTTCACAAGTATACACTGTTTTTTCACAAATATTCGTTGCATAATCTGCAATTCGTTCAAGATGCGCTGTGATAAATAAAAAAGTTACACATTGAAATATTTTCGTTTTGTCTTCTTCCATGATTTCCAATAGCTCATTGTAAATAGCTTTGTACATATGGTCAATTTCATCATCGGTTTTCCATATGGTTCTAGCGAGATCTGCATCCATTTTTACAAAAGCATCCAATGATCTTGTGACCATTTTTGATACCAAATCGGCAATTTTAGGAATGTCGATGAGCTCTTTGATATATTTTTGGTCTTTGAGCTTTATGGTATATTTTGCAATTTGTTCGCAATGATCTCCTATTCTTTCTAAATCCGTTATCATTTTTGAAATTACCATAATCTTCCTTAAATCCCCTGCTAAAGGATGTTGCCGTGCAATAAATTTAATGCATTTGTCATCTATTATGGCTTCCATTTTATTAATCTTACTATCTGAGTTAATGACTTTCTCTGCCAACTCAATATCCTTATTTTTTAACGATTGTATGGAATGAAGGATTGCTTCTTCTACCATAGAACCCATTTTTAATAACTCATTATGAATGTTTTCAAGTTCATGATACAACTGAGGTCTTTGCATTTTTTCACCTTCCTTATTAACCGAATCTTCCAGTAATATAGTCTTCTGTCTTCTTATTATTTGGGTTTGAAAAAATAATATCTGTTTCGTCACTCTCCAGTACTTTTCCATTGAGAAAAAATGAAGTGTAATCCGAAACACGGCCAGCCTGTTGCATATTATGGGTTACAATTACAATGGTATATTTCTTAACTAATTCTTCAAGAAGACTCTCTATTCTAAGGGTTGCCACCGGGTCCAATGCAGAAGTTGGCTCATCCATCAAGATGATTTCCGGATGCACTGCTAAACACCTGGCGATACACAAACGTTGCTGTTGTCCACCTGATAATCCCATGGCTGGCTTTTTTAATCTATCTTTCACTTCATCCCACAATGCTACTTCCTTAAGTGTTGTTTCCACAATCTCATCTAACTTCTGTTTTTCTTTTGTCCCGTGTATTCGAGGCCCATACACAATATTTTCATAGATGGATTTAGGAAATGGATTGGGTTTTTGAAAAACCATTCCGATCTTTCTTCTTAGCCTAATAACATCATAATCCTTTTCATAAATGTTTTGATTATCCAATAAAACATTTCCATCAATTTTAACTGAACCTATCAAGTCATTCATTCTATTTAGAGTCCTTAGAAAGGTAGATTTACCACAGCCCGACGGTCCAATGAGGGCAGTAATTTTATTATCATAGATATCCATTTCAACATCTGACAGTGCTTGAAAATTTCCATAATATAGATTAAGGTTTCTAATTTTTATTTTAGTATCCATTTTTCCCTCCAATCAAGCCTTCGCTTTTTTGATATATCTTTGAGTCACCATATTGGCAATCATATTAATAATTAACACCAATATAATAAGTAATGATGCTGTTGCAAAGGTTTTCTCTCTTGAAAGACCTTCCGATGCTAAGATATATAAATGAACCGACATGGTTCTCGCTGGGTCCGTTAATGCATGGGGCACCCCTAAAGAACTACCTGCAGTGAGCATAACTGCTGCTGTTTCACCAACAGCTCGACCAATTCCTAATATTAAACCAGTTAGTATTCCAGAAAGACAGCTGGGTAGTACTACTTTAATGATGGTTTGCCATTTCGTAGCACCTAAAGATAGGCTACCTTCTCGATAAGAACGTGGAACTGTTTTAAGAGATTCCTCTGTAGCTCTTATGAGTGTGGGTAAGATCATCATTGCCAAAGTTAACCCTCCAGAAAGAATGGACCACCTAAATCCTAAGAAGATGACAAAAAAGGTAAATCCAAATAACCCGAATATAATAGAAGGAATTCCCGCTAGAATTTCTGTTCCAAACCGAATCATTTTTATCCATCTGCTCTCCTTGGCATACTCTGTGAAATATACAGCTGCTAAAATCCCTATGGGAGCAGCGATAACAACAGATACAAGGGTAAGATATAGGGTGCCAATTATAATTGAATAAATGCCACCCTCTTTACCCATTTTACTGGGTTCACTTGTAAGAAACTCCCAGTCAATATGAAGCACCCCATTTATTAAAATATAGCCTATAATTGCAATTAGCACCAAGATGGTAACAGTAGCCATTAAATAAATGAAAAAATAAAAAAAATAGGTTTTCCAATTTATCATTTTGCTAAATTTTTTTTCTTTTGGAACGATTAATTCAAAGGTTTCAGTAGCATTAGTCATTTGTTTGCCCTCCTAACTTGTGAAGCGTGAAATTCGCTGCAATATTTAAAAGAACAATCATGATAAATAGAACAATTCCAACTGCAAATAAGGCCTTCTGATGCTCAGGGGTTGCATATCCCATCTCCATTGCAATGGTACCTGTTAAAGTTGCCACGGAATCTAATGCACTTCCAGGCACCTTTGGCATGTTTCCTGTAATAAGTATTACCGCCATGGTTTCTCCAATGGCTCTTCCCATTCCTAAAATAATCGAAGAGATGATCCCAGATTTTGCGGCAGGCACTATGACTCTTGTTATGGTTTCCTGGTGATTTGCACCCAATGCTAAAGAAGCTTCTTTGTATTCTATGGGTACCGAGCTAATAGCATTTTCAGAAATACTAACAATTGTAGGTAATATCATAATGGCTAAAATTATTGCTCCTGCAAGAATACTGAATCCTGAAGTAGTAGCATCTTTATTAATCAACTGTACCATTGGAAGAATATACTGCCGTATGCCTGGAACCAATACCGCTAATCCAAAGAACCCATAAACTACTGAAGGAATCCCTGCTAAAAGCTCTACAGCTGACTTCAAAACTTTTGCTGAACGTTTATGGGCCACCTCAGATAGAAAAATGGCACAAGCTAAACCCGTTGGTATCCCAATGACTAAAGCCCCTAAGGTTACTGATAACGAACCTGCAATTAAAGGAAGTATGCCATACTGTCCATTTGTGGGACTCCATTTTGAGCCAAAAATAAAATTAACAATCCCATAATCCTTTAATACTGAAACACCCTCTTTAAATATAAATAAAGTGATGATCACAACGGATAACGTAGCTGTTATGGCACAAATAAGCAATAATTTCTCAATTGCCTTTTCAAAAGCTTTCATCAAATGCCTCCAAATATAAGTTTCTTTATGCTTTATATTACAAATAATATTCTTTTTATATTAACTGGATTTTAATGAATTGTTAATTCTATGTTAAATGAAGTGAGCCCCATCAGTGCGAGTTTCAAATTCTCCACTGATGGCAAGACGAACGAATTTCGAATTTAGCAGCTCTTGATCTCGCCACCGATAGAGGTGGGAGTCTTAGAGCTGTTTAGTGAGATAAAAAAAGACTCAGACTTTAAATTAAGTCCGAGCCTTTTCCTTAATGCCCTAGGGCTGATTCTAAATGACAGATATAAATTCCTGTGCAACAATTTCTTGTCCTTCTACACTAAATATGAAATCAAGAAATGCTTGCACAACTTCTGGCACTGCTCCATTTGTTAAGTAATTAAAAGGTCTTGATATTTTGTAAGAATTATCCAAGATGTTGTCGACACTTACATCAACGCCTTCAACCTTTATTCCTTTTACAGTATCATCCAAGGCACCTAATGAGATATAGCCTATTGAATCAGGAGTGGTTGCAACAGTTTGTTTTACTGCTCCTGTTGATGGCTGAACCAATGCATTTTCTGTAGTCATATCCCCATCAGCACCGTCTACGCCTGTAATTTCAATAAACGCTCCTCTTGTTCCAGAACCTTCTTCTCGGGTTACAACAACAATGTTTGCATCCGACCCACCTACTGCACTCCAATTTGTAATTTCTCCAGTATATATTTTTTGAATTTGTTCCATAGTGAGATCTTCTATGTTAGAATCTGGATTTACAACTACAGCGATACCATCTTTTGCGATAACATATTCATCAAGACCAAGGCTTTTTTCAGAATCTTTTATTTCTCTAGATGCTGCTCCAATATCTGCAATGCCATCTGCTGCTGATTTAACACCAACACTGGATCCTCCACCTTGAACCTCAATGGTAACGTCAGGGTACTGATCCATAAAAACTGCTGCAAGCTCTTCAGATAAAGGCTGTACAGATGTAGACCCGGCAATTACAATTGTACCCGATAACGTTTCTTCCTCTTGCCCATTAGTTTCAGCAGGCTCTTCTCCTCCGCCACATCCAACAAGTAAGAATAACCCAAATACTAAAATCAATCCAATTGAAAATATTTTTTTCATTTTTTCCATCCTCCGTTTTTACTTAATCTTTACATTCATTAGTATATGGAAAGATTGTTAAAAACGGATGATGCCATTGTTAAATCCTCGTAAAATAATAAGTTCAACTTACCCATTCATTAAACATCTTATTCAGATATCGAAATTTCTCTATAGCGGAAGAACGATTTTAAAAGTTGATCCCTTTCCTTCTTCACTTTCAACTGTTATCACGCCATTATACAAGAGGACGATATGCTTGACGATGGCCAAACCCAATCCTGTCCCCCCTACCTTTTCGGATCTTGTTAAATCCACTCTATAAAACCTTTCGAAAAGTCTGCTCAGGTTTTCCTTTGCAATCCCCATTCCTTCATCCTTTACAATTATCCATAACTTCTCCTTTTCCTTTATAAGGGAGATCTCGATACGCCCGTTTTCATAGGAGTACTTTATAGCGTTATCGATGATATTTAATAACATTTGTTTAAATTGATCCGTATTCCCCTTTTTTATAATGATGCTTTCTTTGGGCAAAATCTTCTTTACTTTAATATTCTTCTTAGTAATTTCATTGTCTAATAGCATTAATACATCATGTACGGCCTGATTAACGTTAACCTCTTCATCTGCATCTACTACTCTTCCACTTTCAATATCTGATAAAATTAGCAGATCCTCAATCAGTCTTTTTAACCTGGCCGTTTCTATGGATATAATATCTAAGAACCGATTTCTTACTTTAGGTGTTTCTGCGGCACCACTCTGCAATGTCTCAATAAACCCGCTAATGGAAGTAAGGGGCGTTTTCAACTCATGAGATACGTTGGCCACAAAATCCTTTCTCATATTCTCAAGTTTTTTAATCTGCGTGATGTCCTCAATAAGTGCTAATACCCCTATTTTTTCATTATCTTTTTCACTGTGAATATAACTGATATGAATTTTTAAGGTTTCATCTCCGTAATCAATCTCACGTTCACCAATGTATTGTTCCTGTAGAATATCATAAAAAGCCATATGAATCTGATTATTTCTAATGACCTTTAACAAATGCTGCCCCAAGACATCATCGTCAATATGGAAAAGTTCTTTCGCAGCGTGATTTATCAAGATCAAACGGTAATCCATATCAATTGCAATCATGCCCTCTTTCATACTAAAAAGTATGGATGAAAGCTTACTGTTATTTTCAACCAAATTCTCAATAGAAATATTCAAGCGTTTCCCCATTTCATTTAGAGCATTACCTAATACTTCTATTTCATCACCTGTTTTTATATACACTTTCTCTTCATAATGACCTTCAGAGATTTTTTTAGCATATTGGGTTAAATGGGTAATGGGCTTTGTTACGCGTCCTGAATATAGAACACTTACTGTAATGGCTGAAAGCAATGCCACAATAGCGGCAATAAATATGGCGGTAACAATTTGGTTGTTTAAGGCTTTCAATTGATAGAGGGGGAAAGCAAGACGTGTCACACCATATACCTGGCTATCCGTCTCGAAGGCTAAAGCAATATACATATAATCTATACCGATTGTACTGCTCTTTCTAATACCTTTGCCTATTTGTCCCTTAAAAGCTTCTATTACCTCTTCTCGGTACCGATGGTTTTCTATCTGACTAATGTCTTTTTTTTCAATTTCAGAATCCCCTATTACTGCACCTTCAGCATTTATAAAAGTAACCCTTGCACCAATATCTTGCGAAAACAAATGTGCGTATTTATTAAAATCCAATACTGCTTCATCTTGATTAAGTTCTTCTAAAAAATTATTAATCAACTTGCAGTCTGTCGCTAAGCTACTTTCAATTTGTTTTAAATATTGGTCTTTCATAAATATTAAAGTAATAATGCTGGTAATTGTTATACAAAGAAAGATAACAGCAACTATAAAGACACGTATTTTTCGTTTCATTATTTATCACTCACTTCATCTTATATCCGATACCTCTTATGGTCTCAATATAATTGGATTGATCATCGCCTAATTTTTTTCTCAAATATCTAACATGAACATCTACGGTTCTGGTCTCCCCAATGTAATCATATCCCCAGATAATATCCAATAGGAATTCTCTGGTTAAAACTTTTCCTCTATTTTGAGAAAGCACCTTTAAGAGTTCAAATTCCTTGTAAGTCAAATCTATCATTCTATCCTTATACAAAACCTCATGCTTATCAATATTAATATTAAGATCTTTTACTTTTATTACATTGGTATCTGCTTCTTTTTGTTCGTATCGACGCATCACAGCTTTTATTCTTGCCAAGAGCTCCCTTATACTAAAAGGTTTTGTCACATAATCATCTGCACCCAATTCTAAGCCTATTATTTTATCGATTTCCTCTGATTTAGCCGTTAGCATAATAATTGGCGTGTCCAATTTATGCTCCATTCTTATATTTTTACATACATCTACACCATTCATGCCGGGAAGCATAACATCTAAAAGTATTAAGTCATATTTCTTTCGTGATATATGTTCCAATGCTTCGAGTCCATCCTCAACGGTAGTAACGCTATATCCATTTTCTTCTAAATTATAGGATAGGAGCTCAAGTATATGCTGCTCATCATCTACTGCAAGAACCTTTATTTTGTCCAATTCAATCACTTCTTTTCTTCTATAATAACTGCAGAATCGCTGCCATCCGCCCTGTATTCCCTTTATCACGCCTGTGAGAAAAAAACAATTCTTTCTGGCATACTGTACATGCCGAGCTTACGCTGATATTTTCTAACCCTTTACTTTCCAATTGTCTTTTAATAATCCCCTTTAGATCGATTATATACTTTCTCTGAGATAGTTTCGTGCAATAGTTTTTGGCATATGGGAAGTTATTGTTAAACACATCATAGACCTCTTCACCAGTTTCAAAGCAACAAAAGTCTATGCCTGGTCCAATGGCTGCCAGCAGATGAGATACATGGCTATTATATACAATTTGCATTTTATCAATGGTTTTAACAGCAATCCCCTGAGCCGTTCCTTTCCAACCACTATGAACCAATCCTATGGCTCTATTTTTTGTATCCAGAATATAAACAGGGATGCAATCAGCATGATAGGTAAGCACAGCAATTCCCACATCATTTGTTATCATAGCATCTCCGCTATCAATCATCAACCGACCCTTATGGGACTTTAAATCTTTTGTCTTAACTTCTTTTATAACATCCGAATGTATCTGGTGTAAAGAAACCGTCCTTTTTATGGATAATGCTTCATATACTTTTTCATAGTTTTTGTCCACATTTTCTCCATGATCTTCTGTCCTTTCACCAAGATTTAAGGACTCGTATTTTCCTGTACTATCTCCCCCTATTTTCGTGGTGAAAACAGCTTTAACAAGATTCGTTTTGTCAAATTGGGGTATACTGAACCATTCAATTCCATTCCTATTTTTATTTAATATAAATTCTTCCATAAGAGAATCCTTTCATAAACATTAGGAGTAAAAAAAGCAAACAATTATTGTCTGCTTTTTACTTTTTAGAATCATTCAATAATTTTTCAAGTTCGGAAATAAAAGTATTAATATCTTTAAATTGACGATATACAGAAGCAAATCGAACATATGCAACTTCATCAATACTTTTGAGTTGATCCATGATGACTTCACCAATCACACGGCTTTCAATTTCTTTTTCCATCATATTACTCAAACCTCTTTCAATTTCATCGACAATCTTATCTATATTGTCCATGGAAACAGGTCTCTTCTCACAGGCTTTGATAATTCCATTCAAAACCTTATTACGGTCAAAAACTTCACGACTACCATCTTTTTTGACAACCATCATAGGTATTTCTTCTACCTTTTCGTATGTTGTAAATCTCTTTTTACAGTTGTCACACTCCCGTCTTCGCCGTATAGCATGTCCTTCCTCTGTAGGCCTTGAATCAATTACTTTAGTATCAATATTCTCGCAAAAAGGACATTTCACTGTTGTCTCCTCCTTGAATTACTTATTATAGAACCATTATTAGGATATTGAGATTCATTGTTCCTAAAAAATGTTTTGAACTATTAATATCATTATAATATCAAATTACTTTTTTTGCCACTTTATTCTTCTTCTATGTCTTCATATGGTTCATTTTCATCTTCATCTGAATAAAATATGTTCTTCACTTCTACAAGAATCACATCCTCGCCGATTTTCTTAATATCTTTCCACTTAATAATATACTCATTCTCTCTTGAAAATAAGCTGAAAAAACCGCTTTGAGCAGGGACGATTAATGCCTCTATTCTTCCTTTCTCTAAGTTTATTTCTATGTCTGATACATATCCCAAACTTTTCCCATCAAAAATATTGATCAGTTCTTTGTTTTTGATGTCTTGTGTACTAATCATGTACTTTTCCTCCCTTAATAATCCTATAAGTATTCTTATGCAACTCTCATTTAAAAAATACCGTCACTAAAAAATACAATCGAGTAGGAGGTCATTCATTAATTGAATGACCGACCTCTCACACCACCAAGC